>CAZQER010000106.1:0-1510 GCA_964592095.1 uncultured archaeon | reverse complement strand
CACACCGGCCCCTACACCATAAGAGCAGTCGCAATTCTTGGGAATTATCTGGATTACTATGGATGTCCATACCATGAATATCCTCCACCATTATACAGCTGCCTGAGTAAATGTCCTGATGGAACTTCAACTGTTGGTATAGATGATAGAGGTGTTTATAGATGTGTTGAGTGCAGTAATGTTGTTAGATGTAAGAGTAACGATTACATTCTGAACAGAACCTACATCATAGTAAATGATGTCAAATCTATGTAGTGAGAATTGAATATAAGATATATTTATTCATAAATTCAAAAAAATAAATAATATGAACATATAAAACGTGAGGTGAATAGTGTGGATAGATCAACTACGAGATTTGCATACTCTCTAAATACCATAAATAGATTTGGGAGTATTTTCTCAATGAAATTGAAATTGAAAGATAAGATAGTTAGAGCTATTAAAGTACAGGATAAATTAAGGGAAAAATCAAAAGAGTGGAATGGTGCTCTAGAAATCAGAAAGTGGAGAAATAAAAGATGCAGATTATAGGTACTTTTGTGTTAGATGCTTCGGTAATAATCAAATGGTTTTCTGAGGAGGAATTTACAGATGTAGCTTTGAAATTTAGATCAAAATTTGTAGAAAAAGAAATTGAAATTGTCGTTCCAGATCTGCTATTATATGAAATTTCAAATGCTTTGAGATACAATAGAACTTTTTCTGAAGAGGATGTTAAAGAAGCTGTTAAAACTCTGATAGATATGGATATATCAATTCTTGTACCGTCCCAGGATACTGTAAATCTTGCAATAAAACTTGCTTTTAAGCATAATATTACTTTCTATGATGCGTTCTATATTGCTCTATCTGAGATATTAAATGTGTATTTTATAACTGCGGATGAAAAACTATACGAAAATGTAGCTGAAATTCCTAGGGTAAAATCTTTGAGTGAATTTAGATAGATTGTATAAATACAATATTGTAAACCACACCGGCTCCTACATTATTGACACTTACGGGTGTGATATCATATATGCAGGAGGAAGATATGTACCTAGATGTTCAAATAAATGTCCGAATGGAACTTCAACTGTTGGTATAGATGAATATGGAATCTATAATTCAAAGGATATTATCGACAGGATAATTTTTAAATACTAATTACAATTATACTAATCATGGTTAGTATAATCAGACATGAAGATTTGAAAAAGTGGGAAAAACAGGCAAATGGACATTGGTTTATGGTAGAAGAAAGACTGGGAAAAGTTTTTTTGTGAAGAATTTCACAGAGTGGGGTAAGTATTTTTTTATAGGAAGGGGAGGTAAAATCTTTGAAGATGATGAGGATATTTCTTATGAACTTTTCCTGAGGGATGTAATTGAAGATCTACAAGAAGGAAAAACAGTTGTGATAGATGAGATACAAAGATTGCCCGAAGAATTTTACGATAGATTGCATAATCTCGGGATCAAAGGAAAATTAATCGCAATCTCATCAACACTATAGATAGCGAAAAAA
>CAZQER010000105.1:0-1521 GCA_964592095.1 uncultured archaeon | reverse complement strand
TTATAGAAATATGCCTGTGAGTAGAATATAGTGCTACCATATGTGTATCTATTCAATACATTTTTTGGAATTTCGTATCTTTTAATTAAAAAGTTCCTCTCTCCCACTCCATCCTCTTCATCAAGATATAGACATTTTTTATCTAATCTCCACTCTCCACTCTCAATTTTTTCAAGTATATATTCGAGCCCTGGTTTGCTATTAAGTATCTCTTCAAAAACACTTTGAGATACAAATCTTGTATTTTTAATATCTTTTATCCGTGTAAACATTATTATATCTTCAGATCTATTTGAAAGCTTTTTATCATATTCAAATGAATACATTGGCATGGGGAACAAAAATGTATTTTTTATTAATGGAAATGTCGATGAAATTCTTGTCTCTCCACCCTTTACAGAACTATAGAATCTATCAAATTTTTCTCTCTCCAGTTCGGAGAGAGCACTTGCAATACTGCCAAATATCTTTATTGAATCTACCTCTGCCATGAAATTTGATTCTGGGCTTAATATTACAGCGGTATGACTTGTCATCTTCACCTGCTATAATCCTCGGCATTTTTCTCTTCGGTGGAGGTTATTTTGAGTTCAATCTTTCCATAGCCTCTTGAACCACTACCGCCAATGTAGCTATCTTTAAGAAGTTCTATTCCTTCATCTAACTTATTTTTCAATTCCTCCTCTTTATCATTCTCATAAATGCTCAAGATTATCTCCCCCTCAAACTTGGATCCTGCTGGCACCCTCTCCATAAATCTAGGCATTGCTGCCGAGGTTATCCTATTGATCATATTCTCTCCTTTTACTTCTGTTCCTTCAACAATTTCCTCGCTTTTATTCCACCACCTCAATGTATCATCAGTTGGATAGGCATCTCTAAATATAAGTCTTGTTCTATTAAACTCTTCACTACCTTCCTTTGCACCTACACCAAAAAGCTGACATATCAGACAATTTTTTAGTTCCTCTCCAGAACATGTCTTGATATCTTCTTTACTGTTTTCAGGCACATGTCCTTCCTTCAGATCCAATAGAGACCTTAATTTACCCTTTAATGAGGATCCAGGAATTATTGGAATATACTCTGGATTTCCTTTTTCATTCATCCTCTTATAAGACCGTATAACCGGATTATCTACTCCGCCAATCTTCACAGCCTCCTTTGTGCCGCCAATATGCATTCCCGTTTTCAGTTCAATTTCATAGTTGTATATTATGTTTTTTAATAGTCTCATTTTAATCAACCTCCTTTAGGATAATGATACTTATGGTATGCAACAATTGCCTCTAATAACTTAACAGAGTTCTTAAACTTTCTTATTTTTTTGTCTTTATCTGATTCCGTAGTTACTTCTTTTGCTATCCTTGAAATCAGATTGGTAAAAGCCCTTGGGGATAAACCTCTTGCTTCAGCAAATTTCAGCTTTGGCACCAATAGAGCTAAATCATTATCTATGTCCTCGGGATTCCTCTCAATTTTTTTAATTTCATCAAAAAATTTTCTTAATTGAGTTGTTTT
>CAZQER010000104.1:0-1700 GCA_964592095.1 uncultured archaeon | reverse complement strand
GAGGATATAATAGTGAAATTGAAGGGATTTAAAGAAAGAGTAGGTAAGGATTTTCCAATAAAAAGAATGATTTTCTTTGGTAGTATGGCGACTGGTAAAGCCATCAAAGATAGCGATATTGACCTGATCATAGTATCGGATAGATTTAAAGATATGAATTTCATTAGGAGAGCCGCCAAGATGTACAACTACTGGGATTTAACATATCCGGTGGATTTTTTATGCTATACATCAAAAGAATTTAAAAATCTATCTAGGGAATACGATTGTACGAGAGGCTCTGGCTGAGGGTATCACCTTATAGATAAAGCAATCATAATGGACTATGGACTACAATCATGGGAGTCTCCTGTGGAAAATATAGGGTAAATTCCGGATTTGGATTTTATTTCCGACACCTTTTGATTTGAAATGCTAACTATTATTAAGAATATCCTAGGTCAAGATAAAAAACCTTTAGGTTTGGAGTGTATTCCAAAATATATAACACCTTTACAATATTTTATTAATGTCAATCAAGCAATGTCCAGTCTGTAAGGAAAGGTTAGAAGTAGAAGATACTTGTTCTGCCCAATATGTGGGTTTAGATTAGATTATAAAGCTAGTAAAGGTGAACAGGAGTTAGATAAGATAAAATATCTCTGGGAACGTGAAGAAGGTGGAAGATTTCTCTACAAGAACTTTAAGTCTGTGCAGAATATCGGCGTTATGCTCTACAAGAATACTAAACTCATACGCATGAATCTAGGGGATTTTGCACACATATATCTCCTCAACCTGCGTCATTTCTCATTTCTCTATCAAGTTCAGATTTTACACAAGAACTCTATAAAATAGGCAAACTTATAGGTTACTACGGTGCATATGAGTCTATAAAAATTAAAAGGCTTTGGAGAATATTTGGTATTTTAACAAGAACCGCTTTTTTCTGTAAGATATTGGAGAACAAAAGAATACAAAATATAAGCAAAGAGGGATGGCAAAGAACAGGTGCGGCAAACATAAATTTAATAGAGATAGATAAAAAAGAGAAAGATGGTGAGGTATTCGCTAGAAGATTATTTGAATCAATATAGAATATTTCCAAACCCACATGTATCGTAGAAACTGGAATTTTATGTGGTTTTCTCGAGGCTCTCTCAAATCACTTTTGTGGTGGTTTTGAGACTAAATGTAGGTCTACTGGGAATCCTAATTGTGAAGTTGAGATACATCTTCATGAAAAAGAGATAGAACCAAACTTACCTCAATTGACAAAAGACGATCTTGATAGAATACTTGACAAGATAGTTGACTATATAATAAAAAAGAAAGAAGTAAAGAGAAAGAATATGAGTGAATATAAATATTTTGCATGCGTTCAACCAACAAATTATTTTCTAGTTTCTCTTTCGCCAGGACATGGAATTATCTCAAAATACTCTGGCAGAATCTGCGGAGAGAGAATTGCAGAGAAGGCGAATATACATGGCTTAGATAATGCCATTGATTACTCAAGGGATTTATTTTTATATCTGAAAGTAGGCATATTAGAAGAGCCACAAAAAGTATTGGAAAGGATTTTCATTGAAATGTCTGAATCCGTGTATGCATCTGGCGTAAAGAATATCCATAATGAATTATGCATTTATCTTGCTGGTTTGATAAGTGGTTTGTAGATGAGATACATTGCATAGCCTCTGGTTATAGTAAATGTAAGT
>CAZQER010000103.1:0-1762 GCA_964592095.1 uncultured archaeon | reverse complement strand
CACTTCATTCACAAAGCTTCATTTAATGCCGATGTTAGCAGAAATTCATAGACTCGCTCTCAGAAAGATAAAATTTATTAAAGAAACTGACTAATATAAATTATGAAAAAGAGGCTTATTGTTGCTTTAGCAGTTTTTGTAATTGTTACCTTATTAATTCTAAAGCCTTTAATTTTTCCTTCTCCAGAAAAAGAACAAGATAAGCAAGAAATTATTGAAGGGATCCAACAGGAATTTGAAGTGACTAGGAGAGGGGTGGAGAATGAAAGCAAGCAAGAAATTATCGAAGAAGAACAAGGCAAACAAGAAATAGACAATCAAGGAATGACAGAGGAATCTAATGTTACTAAAATTATTAAACCCCCTGACGTGAATATAACGAAATATAAGGGGTTATGGATGCCTTTTTTGAGGGAGACCAAAATAGCATTGAATGATATCAGCAACCTGAAAACAGATGGCATCAATATTGTCGCAATTGGAATCAGGGTATGTAGGGATGAAGAATTCTATGTTTGTGAAGATGAGAACGAAATAAAGAATTCAATAAACGAATTTCACAAAAATGGCATTAAAACATTTTTAATATTAAATCCTGCGCATCCCGGCAGCCGCATAACACCACATTCTCCTGAAGCCAGCGGAAGACACCTATTGGATGAACTTACCCCTCTTGTATTGAAATGGTCCATTATTGCTGAAAAGTATGGTGTTGAGATGTTTAGTCCTGTAAATGAACCGCAGTTGTTGTCTCATGAGAACGAGCATGTTTCCAGTTGGGCTCAGGAGATATTGCCTTTGATTAGAGAGAGGTATAATGGAAATATTATTTTTGAGGTTCAATGTGCTAAAGAAAATGTATATAATCTAAGTGGTTATGATTATGTTGCGGATGGAGGGCTTACATGTAACAAAGATATTAAGGATCATCCTGAGTGGATTGAGCACATGGTTGATGAGAGATTAGAAACATTGAAATCGATATATCCGGTCTCTAAATACCTATTTTTTGGTGCAGGTGCTTTTACAGGTCCAGATTATTACTGGTGGGAGCCAATAGCTCCTGAAAATATGAGAGATACTCATAAGGAATTCCCAGAGGACTTTTTTAATGTTTCTTTTGAGTCACAGGCCGATTTTTATGATATATTTTTCAACAGAACATGGAATGAAGTAGATGGCTATTTCCTTCCAGTGTATAAGGGGTGGGAATATAGGGATAAACCAGCAGAGGAAGTAGTCAGAAAATGGTTTAATGAGATGTAGAGTGAAAATCACCCAGATACCATAGGCAGAGAAGTGCATAAATGTATCAGGATACTCAAAGGGTTTACTCTTTTCCCTTTGTTCATCCTGCCCAATTCCTTATCCCACGAATCAAGAAACTCCAAACTCAGATAAAACTCTCCTCCCCTCAGGAGTTTTTCATTATATATGGCCCAGTTTCTATTATTTTAAAATTCCATTGGAATTTTAAAGCCATAAAAAATAAGATGACTTACAATGAGAATTTCTCCGTTCTTCCCAATCTGGAAACCTCTCTCAGTTAATAAACTGGCCATTGCCTCAGAATCTGCCTTGTTCATTGAGCAGGCATAGGTTTCGATCTCTTATTATTTTTGGTCTAAAGCAGATTTGCTAATTTTTTAATGTCTCTGTTTGCTATATGCGTATAGATCTGAGTCGTCTTTAAGCTTTTATGTCCTAATAGTTGTTGAATATATCTTATGTCTGCTCCTGCTTCCAATAAATGAGTGGCAAA
>CAZQER010000102.1:0-1872 GCA_964592095.1 uncultured archaeon | reverse complement strand
GATACGGTTATATTTTAAAATTTTAATTGATTATCATCACGCCCCGATCGGGATTCGAACCCGAGTCGTAAGCTCGACAGGCTCACATGATAGTCCACTACACCATCGGGGCAAGGTATTATTTGGTCAACCTTTTTAAAGGTTGAGTCCACTACACCATCGGGGCAAGGTATTATTTGGTCAACCTTTTTAAAGGTTGAGTCCACTACACCATCGGGGCAAGGTATACCGAAAATTATAATGCTATTATTAGGGTGTTTGTATCTATTACGCCATCTATCCTTCTTATTTCATCAACTACAAGACTGGCTAAATCATCTCCTTTTATTTTGGCTATTATATCAACTGAACCATATACACCATTTGCTTCTGTAACACCCTTGATTTCTTTTATCTTTTTTAAAATCTCCTTTGCTTTTCCGCCGCCTGTTTTTATCAATAGATATGCCTCCATTTCACACATTTTTCTACCCCCATATATGTTTATCCCGCCTCCCCGATTTGAACGGGGGATCTTCCGGTCTCTTCTCAGTTATGATGCGTCCAAATATGGCACATGACCATAACCAAACTACAGCCGGACGCGTTATCCAGACTACGCTAAGGCGGGGTTGCAAATATTTTAAGAATGTAACATAAAATAATATAAATTCAATACATAAGTATAAAAGCCGAGGTAGCTCAGCTGGTTAGAGTGCCACGCTCATAACGTGGAAGTCGCGGGTTCAAGCCCCGCCCTCGGCAATGTTTATAAGAGTAAAAGATTTATTTCTAAAATGCTATCATCTATAAAATGCAAAATTGAGTGTGGATTATGAACTGATTAACTTGAGGTTCAAGTTTGATAAAGCAATCTCTGAAAACCAATTGGATAGAATTTTCAAATGAGATAGTAAAAATGATAATATTGTATTCTTTATGGAGAAGAGCAAACTCTTTAAGAATTATGCAGACATAATAAATTCATCGGGAATAGATTTCAAAGAATTGATGGAAAGAAGGTTAGAGTAATAAAACAACTTGTGGATATGAATGCGGGTTCCAGAAGGGTATACAAAGCAATAAGAGAGGAAAGATAAGGTTGTATTCTAAATACAGATAATCTTAATCTTTTTTGATTCTATCGTATGCTTTTCTAAATAATCCCGTTAGATTGAACGATTCTCTCCCGGATATAAAGGCTCTTCCTATTATCTGCCTGAATGTCTTTTTAATTAATCTTCTATCAAAATTATGTCTATATAATAAATCAACCAGGTTGTCAAACTTTTCCAAAAGCACTTTTTTCTCTAAGGAATTTATTTTTCTAAACTTCTTCAATCCTCTTAATTTATATTTCATTTCTAAACGAGAAATTTCATAGAGAATAATAGCAACAGAATTTGCAATATTTAGTGTTGGATATTCCCTGCTTGCTGGTATTGTAACCAATAAATCACACTCCTTTAATTCATCATTTAAAAGACCACAATCTTCTCTGCCAAAGATTAATGCAATTCTTCCGTCTGTATCCATTGAATTTACTAAATCCTCTGGGAAGACGGGATTTCTAAGATAATTTTTATCTGTAGCACTTATAGCGGTAGTCCCAACAAGAAAGTCAAATCTTTCCTTGATTTCCTCAAAACTGTTTAATATTTTGGCATTTTTTAATATATCTTGAGCATGCATTGCCATAGCCCTTGCCTCGCCAGAGATGTCTGGTGGATTAATCAAAATCAAATTTTTGAAATCAAAATTCTTCATTACCCTTGCTACTGCTCCAATATTTCTCTGATACTTAGGTTCAACCAAAATAACACTAAATCTTGGCATTTTCTCTTTTCCTCTCATTAACAAAGAGATGGGCCAGTCTTATAGGTTCTGGGAGCT
>CAZQER010000101.1:0-1948 GCA_964592095.1 uncultured archaeon | reverse complement strand
AAATCCATCAAGGGAAGAGCAATCCTCATACTCATTGCAGGGCATCTCCTTACATATACCATTCATAGATGCGCAGGTATTATTTTCAGAGACGATGTGTTGGGAGAGATTTAGACGGCATATAACTTCATTTCCCGTAATATAAGCTCCCATATTATGGGTTCTGTGGTGTTGCCGTCATTATCGTAATCCTGCCTGTCTATGCCTGCATTGAGAGAGGGGGAATTTGGTCTTAAATGGAAGTCATACGCTTCGGGATTGACAAGAGGGGATCAGAAATAAAAGAATTGGTATCATAGTCTAATGCCTGCCATTGTAAAAAAATTTAGATGGTAGAAAAATTTTGGTTCTGGAGATTCTGGAGCATAACAGTTGTGATCGAAATAAAGCACTGTATATGGTTCGTACCATTCTCCTGTCATTGAAGTTTCTACATTCTTACAAATCCAATATTAGCATTCATCTATAAGCTAAAGCTTATAGTATTCTGCTGAATTTGTAATAAATCTAAGACATTAAAGAAAATCGTTGAGAGGGCAAAAAGGATTCTGGGAGAAGATACTGAAGTATATTTGTTTGGAAGTTTAGTAAGAGATAATATTAACATTTATCTAAGTGATACAGGTGTCTTAATTTTTAGCAATAAAATTAACTCTGAGAAACCCGTTCTGGAAAGGGCTAAGATAATTGTTAAATTATTGGAGGGAATTAAGGGAAGTTATATTTTCCAAATTCATTTAGTTAATAGAAAAGAATTTGAATGGTATAAGAGATTCGTTGATAAGATGGTTAAAATTGGATGAAAACCCTAACTTAACTTCATTACTTAGTATCCAATAATACAAATCTCTCTATTGCTTCATTGTTTTCTCCTTGGTAAGGTATCTTCCACAAGACAATTCTCCCTCGGGGCAATATCCCAATTCCTCACATCTCGGTCCAGCCTTTTCAAAAAGTATTGGTGCAACCTTCCTTACTTCATCTAACATCATTTTTGCTAATTCCCTTATCTCCCATTGAGAACGCTCGCAAAGTCTCAAACCAAAAAAATGTAATAATTCACGAGCATTCATTGTTACAGTTAAATTAGTAGTTGCGGCATTTGGAATAACATAGCGAGCGTCTTCTGCAGGTATACCCTCCTTTAATAATTTCTCATAAAATTCAGAAATTTTTTCTATAACGCTTTTATACTCTTCATCCAAAGATTTGTTTTTTTCTATTGTTTTCGGTGTTATAAACTCAAGTTCATTTTTTTTAAATTTTACATACCTCTGAGATTGTTGTGTGTAAGAAGCCAATCTATGACGAACCAATTGATGGGAACATGCCCTTGAAATCCCCGAAACTGAAAAGGTGAAACTTGCATGCTCTGTAACTGAAAGATGTCCAAACCCAATAACCTTCCTAAGAAAATCATCCACTTCTTTATGTGTTAACTCCTCAAAAAGTTTTTTTGTGGAGAGTTTCTTCCATGATGTAAAGGCTGCGGATGCGCAGACCCTATCGGGATTTTTTGTATAAGAAATTAATTTTACCTCCATTTTGTTAATTTATTGTAAATTTTTATTGTAATTTATTGTAGAGAAAAATTAAAAAATTAAATCTTATTATCCTTAGATTGTCTTTAGATTGTAGATTGATTTCCATTCTCGCACTCGATCTTAAGCAAATCCTACTTAAACTCAAAGAAACCTTCTCCAATTCCTCTCAGCTTGTAAGGTCCTTCCCGTCCTTATATGATCTGCGGATTGGTAAACTCTTGACAACTCGTGAGATAGGGAGAAGAGCTTATAAACCCCAATGTCATAATCTATTAAAAATGTGAAGGGAATTTTGTGATGGAACACATGGGGTGAATAGTATGAATGTTACTACTACAGTTGTGGGTAATTATCCTCGCCCAGAATGGTTCAGAGATTATTTAAGGAAGGTTGAGGGACTTCAG
>CAZQER010000100.1:0-2154 GCA_964592095.1 uncultured archaeon | reverse complement strand
AGTCTTGACTCAGACAAAACTCTCCGAGTTTTGCTGATGTAACTTACAAAATCAATATGCTGAGATTCATCTTTTGAGTTAACCTGTAGTATTAAACAATCATTTATATCTGCCCATTATTTTGAATATATTTCTCCTTGCATTTTCCATCTCTACCTCAAGAAGACCCCTGTTGGCCAATGCAGGAACTACTAATACAAGTGCAAAATCTTCAAAAAGAATAAAGAATATGACATCATAGCCTTCAAGTTCAAAATATACCTTATCAAGATTGTATTCTGAATAACGGCTTATAATCTCAAAGAATTCATCCATCGTTTTTTCTAAGGTACTCCAGATCCCCATATCCTTTATCTTGAATCTATCTCTTGGTGGCATAATGCCTTCAAGTCCCCTACGGGCTACCATACAGGCAAGAATATCCTCCTCTCGAAGCAAATCATCCAATATCTCAAGAATCTTCTGCTCCTTGTATCTCTGAGATTCAACTCGTGCCTTAAGCTCAGGATCCATTTCTTATATCTTAAAATAATGACCTGCCTTTTATTGATTGACCAACCGATATGCCTTTCTCATCTATGCTTATAGAACGAGAAATTGGATCAATTTTAGTGTAACGCATCTTTTCCACCGTTATTGTACGAGAACCAATTGCAAGAACATTGAGCTTTATTACACCATCGGCAAGGAATTCAATAACCTGATGAGAATCATCTGCTTTATCTGCTTCATATGTGAGTATTGATGTGCAACCAAGACTCTTTACATCCTTTAAAAGTATTATTAATTGCTCTCTTTCTACGGCATTTAGAGGTAAGGGTACCGGCACTATTGAATCCATCAATTCCACAAGCTTATGACTGCCTACTCCATGCTCGGTTAGGGGAAGTCGATTCATAAGGGTTGATATTGTATCTATCACAAGCCTTTTTGCATTTATCTCATCTACGAGTTTTTTTATCTGGTCTATTGGGTGGTTATCTTTTAAAACATCTATTTCAACCATACGAACAATATTTCTTTCTTCCAAGGGATTAAAATCCCAATCAAACATAACAGCCTGCTTTTTTAATTCTTCTGGAGTCTGCTGAAATGAAACAAAAACCGATGGCTCATTAAACTTAGATGCACCATTGTATATGTATTCAAGCCCAAATATTGTTTTTAGACTTCCTGGTGGACCGGCTAATAATATAACACTACCTGTAGGAAAACCGCCCTCAACAAGCTCATCAAAACCCAATATACCAGTAGCGCATCTTTCAACAGCCATGATAAACCCTTTACTATATTATTTTATTTATGTTATAAATTAAATTTAGTCAAATGGATATTTATATTCGATTCAGCATTCAGAAAATAAATTTTTTTCAAATTTAGAAATACACCAATTTTATTATTTAAAATATTCATAGTAGAGTTTAATAAAATAATAACAAATCTAAATAAATATGGATAAAGTTGAACTTAAAATTCTACCTTAGATGAAATCCTCCAAAGAATCCCAAAAATCCTCCAATATCTATATAACCTCACACATATAATATAACAATAAAAAATTAGAGTTTTCAATTGAAAAATGAAGTTTTATAGAATTGCATTAATATTACTTTATTTTCCACGACAGCACTTGCATCAGAAACAGATATAACATTCTACAAATACAACCCCATCACAACGACAGATAATAACATTTAACGACTATATAGACTCAACAAACGGTTTCAACCCAAGGGAAGACTCAAAGTCATGGAGCTATACAAAATACTTCAGCAGATCATGGCTCAGATATGGCTGTCTCTTCTATGAACATCACATAGTTTGCAGGGCTCAGGAATATCACTCTCTCTATTGGAACAGTGCAGTAAAAAAGAACATATAGGTCCCGCAAACTAACATTTGAATGGAAGGGGAATGGAAATTATAGGAGTATGTTCTACATAGACGGAAAAAAGAAGATTGAAAGGTTGGCGTTTGATTGGAAAAGAGAGACTTATGATATACCTATAGAATACAGTAACAAAGCAATAAATTTGAATTCATATAATTCAGAAGGATATCTACTAAGGGGTGCAATATATTATAAAAATAAAGAATATAAAAAAAAGCACTAAAAGATTTTGAGACAGCATTGAGTAAACAGCCTTCATTGAA
>CAZQER010000099.1:0-2223 GCA_964592095.1 uncultured archaeon | reverse complement strand
ATAAAAAGCCAGCGAGCGTTATTAATTCCTGATTTTCGTCATCCCAAGAAGTGTGGTCTGCATAACCAACTGGTAGATTAAAACGCTTTCTTATCTCTTGCATCTTTCTTAGATTGATATACTCGTATTTTGTGGGATAGTTTTGAAAACCATACATCAATACAACATCTGATTTACCTCTCTCTTTAAGATAGTGTATCGCAAAGGAAATCTCTTTAATGGTTGAACCCCCAATGCCTAGAATTACTGGAATACTGAATTTAGAAGCTTTATTTAGCATTTTTATATCATTTAATGAGCAGGCGTGTATTTCTATTGCTGATAACTTATCTTCCATAGTTTTTAAGAAATCAAGACTTGGTAAGTCATCTGCTAATATAATCACATCCATATCCAAACTGATTGCATAATCTATTATGTCTTTCCACTCATCCTCACTGAAAAGCCATTTCTGTATTCTTTCGTATAAATCATGATCTGGAGACATATATGTTTGTATATCTAATAGAACATGAAATTTCACTGCATTCACACACATAGTCTCTGCAATTTTTTTTACAGATTTCCTGAGGTATTCAATATCCCCTTCATGTGAATATGCACACTCTGCAATCAGGTATGGTTTAATTTTATAGAACTTATGACTCATTTTCGTTTTAATCCTTCCTCTTTCAATATTGCTTCTGCGACTAAGAAATCTAATTTAGTATTTATATCGAAAGAACTTATCTCATCCATCATAACTGCTCTAACTTTTCCATTAAACACAGGGGCTACAGGATCTGAGTCATTAGCATTATTGTAGTATTCCCTCTTTGCGATATATATCGATGCATTTAATATGTAAATTTTCGGAACATCCTGTCTTCTTAAAGGTCTGTCTTTAATATCTAAAAAAGGCTCTAAAAATTTACCCTTTTTCTGCATCATGAAATAAGGATGTTCTTTAACCTCAGATACACCAACAACGGCATCACAACCCTCAATTTTCTCAATTCCCTCATCAATATGCTTTACCTTTCTGAATGGGGAGGTTGGCTGTAGAAATACAATTATATCTGGTGAATAATTTTCCTCTCTTTCTAGATACTCGATAGTATGAAGGATTACTGATAATGAGGATGATGCATCCTGTGCTAATTCTTTTGGTCTTAAAAAAGGGATATGGGCACCATAATTCTTTGCTATATCAGCAATCTCTTTATCATCTGTAGAGACAACTATCCTATCAATGTATTTCGATTTTAGTGCTTCTTTAATAGTATAAGCGATTAAGGGCATATCTCCTAAGGGTTTTATATTCTTTTTAGGAATAGATTTAGAGCCACCTCTTGCAGGGATTATTGCAAGAACCTTTTTATTATTGAACATCTTATCAGTAGTTCTAAATGGAAACTATAACACATTGATTAACATAAGGGGTATCATAGATTATTGAGGAACACGATGGTAATAATGATATATAATATAAAAAACAGATATATATAAATGAACAACGAAACTCTGTTCTATCCGCCCACATACAAACACCTTTAAATTAGTATAATAGTAATGTGTTTTAAGTGGATAGAATAAGCACCCTATCGATTAAAGAATGTGGATGAATTATAATAAAATAACGCTTGTGAAGTGAAGCGTGACATCTATTCACAGAACGCCGTAGGATACTGTTGATGAAGTTATTGTTTAAGGAAAACATGATTATTTGTTTTAGGAGTGTATTGATGAATATGGAGCACCAAAACAGATACTTGTGTGTTGTGGCGAACAAGAGAAGGCCAACAACATTGGCAAAGTGAAGAGATTTCATGGTTCATATGTGAGAGAGGCTTGGAGGCATCTAAGCCACAAAACCTACATACATCACTGAAATTATGAAAGACTACATCAAGGAATCGGTTATTTAATACCTTGATAACTATATTTTATATTTTAAGGAAAAAGTGTGAGGTATGTCACTGTCACTGGATAGAACATTCACAATACATCACAATACGTGAGGTATTTTTATAGATGAAAAAAAATAGAGTATGTATTATTGGAATAGATGGAGCAACATGGGATTTATTAATGCCTTGGATTAAAGAAGATGAGCTCCCTACCTTTGCAAAATTATTGAATGAAGGTTGTTTTGGCTATTTAAAATCTACCATCCCCCCACTTACCTGCCCTGCAATCCCCTCCTTCTATACTGGGAAAAATCCAGGGAAATTGGGAATATTC
>CAZQER010000098.1:0-2246 GCA_964592095.1 uncultured archaeon | reverse complement strand
GATGTTGTTGTAGTGGATGTTGTTGTTCCTATCCATGTGATACTCCAATCATACAGGGCAGGTATATTTGTGATATTTGTTGTATTTAGTTCTGCCTTTAATTTGATTGAGGTTGTATCGCCTAAACAAAGAGAAACATTATCACCATTACCGCTTAGATTTGAACATAAAATCTCTTCAGTTTGAGCATCCAGAATAGAGAAACTTATATCAGTATTTAATGGAATTGAATAATTGGCATAAAATCTATCCCACGAATCTAAGGAATGGGGGGTTATGGGTTTTGAGATTATAGATGCTGAATAAGTACTAGCAATAATCTCTATATATGGTCTCCTATCTCCTGTTTCTTCCCTTGAATCAAAATGATCTTCCCTGTAATTATCAGATTTAATTTTTTGCTCCAATATAACTGCAAAGGTGTCACCATAGTTCACATTTATTGGATTTTCTGCTTCATTGCCCCCTAGCATTAAAATAATCCACTTTCCTGTTAGATCTCCAGAAACATTTACTGAATCTATCACCTCCGAATTAAAATCGCCACCTTCATTAATCCATTTTTCCATTCCATTTCTATGCGTCCAATTTACATCGTACTCATCAAATGTTCCATTTAGTTTATGTATTAAAATTGTATTATCATCATCTGAATTTTTTGTTTCTGATCCATAAAGATGCAATATAATGGATTTTATTTCCTCACTTCCATTCGGTAGAGAAAATTCCATCAATGTTCTATATCTATCCCAATTTCCTATCACCAAATCGTCTGTTCCAGAATTCCATGTATCAATTGGTGAAATACGAGCATCTTTTGTTGGATAAATATTATTTACAGGTGGTTTTATCTTCACAGACCCATTGCTTATATTTACATTACATTCCTTTTCTATTTTCTCTTTATCATCAAAATAATCCCACCATCTTGTTACTACTGAAAATGTATGAATAACACTCTCTGTGTTCTTATTTCCATGTTCATCCATACACCTGTAGTAAAGTGTGTATGTCTTTTCCTCACTTATATCTAAATTAAATGAGTGGTCTTTTAATCCCTCTCCTGTAGTAAAATTTATACCATTTCCATATTCAAAATCTGAAAACGAATATTGGCAGTGGGATAATTCATCTGTTTTTATCTCTATTGTAATATTCTCAACACCACCCGTAATTTCAGAATTTTCCTCAGGTCTGATTATTGTTATAGTAGGCGGATTTAAATCCAATGGATTTGTTGTGAAGTTTCTTTCATTACTCTCGGTTGAATTTCCATTGGCATCTACTGATTTAACAACAAAATAATAGGTTGTATTTGGTTCAAGATCTGTTAATGAAATACTGTGATATCTTGTAAGGGTTGGGTTATATTCTTGTTTATCATAATTTCCAGATATTTTTCCATACATCACCAACGAATCTGCTTCTCTATTACTCTGCCAACTTATAATTGCTGAATTTTCCGTCACACTGCCAACATTAATTAGATAGACCACCAATAATTCTTCTCCACCAGATGTTGATACGATATATCCTGATGCAGTATATAATAAACCGTTTTCCTCATCAAGACCTGCATCGTACCCATCCCCACCAACATTATCCAAAGTATCAACAATCTGCAAATTAGTGGGATCGGATATGTCAACTGCTTTTAGACCCCCCCATTCAACAAGTCTTGGTAATATATATGCCCTTGTTCCATAAATCTCCACTGAATTCCCCGTGGCATAAATATTATCCAATAAAACCGGATTTGATACATTAGAGATATCTATTGAATACAAGTAATTACCACTTACCGCATAAACGACATCTCCTAAAACATCTGCATCCTTGGTATACATATCTATACCATAACTACCGACAACAACAGGATTTGTTCTGTTTGATATATTAACTATGAATAAACCATCTTGCCCACCACAAATAAGATAGTTGTCCCCATATCTTGTAAATACACTACCTCCAAATCCACAACCTAAACTCGTATGAAATACACGGGATGGATTAGACGGATCCGAAACATCGAATACTGTCAGACACCCGGAGTATACATAGTTATCCACAGATACAAGATTTCCACCAACATAATCGATATCGGGTCTATAACCGGTATTAAGAAATTCTGGATTAACAGGATTTGTTATGTCTATTATACTCAATCCTGACCACTCTCCAGCAACAAATAGCATATCCCCATTTATTGTTTCGCCAGTATTCCTGCCTTTATTCTTTATAAATGC
>CAZQER010000097.1:0-2255 GCA_964592095.1 uncultured archaeon | reverse complement strand
TTCTCGAAAAGGTGAACATCTTAAATCTTCTCTTTCCCGACGTAAAGCCATGGTCGTGTAGAAATTTTCCCAATTCTGGGGAGATGTTTCTATAGAGAAAACCTTGAATATAGTAATTGTAATGGATTGGTAGACAAATATCCTTGTCCGAATTGAATTCTAAGGTTAGGCGCATTTTAATATGTTTATATTTTTGTATAGATAGTTTATAAAATATATGTAAAGTATTTTTGTTAACTGTTAAGTTTTTATCTTTATATGTCAATATTTTTTATTTATAATTAATATTTTACTTTACAAGTATAAAAAGCAGAGTAATTGAATTCATTTTTTTATTCTAAATCTAATTCATATGGATATGAAATATATTGAATTACCCAGAAGAGTTATTGTTGGTGACGGAGCGATTAGAGAGGTGAGAAAAATCTTTGACGAACTGGGAATTGATAGAAATTCACTTGTAATTTCCGACCTCAATACATACAAAGTTGCCGGTAAAAGGATTGAAAGAAATCTTGATGCCGAATCTCTCATAATAAAGGGATTTATGAATGATAATATTGATGAAGGATTGCAGAAGATAAGGGAATGTGAGATAGGATTTGTGATTGGTGTGGGTGGAGGTTCTGTGATAGATACTGCAAAGATATGTGCCTTTAAGGCTGGAGTTCCATATGCTTCAGTTCCAACTGCCGCATCTCATGATGGTATCACATCACCACAGGCTACAATCCCCAATAAAAAACCAGTTTCCATGAGAGTACACAGTCCTGTTGCCATAATAGCAGATACAGAAATAATCAGAAAGGCACCTTACAGGCTTCTTGCAGCAGGGTGTGGTGATGCAATTTCCAACTATACGGCAGTGTTGGACTGGAAGTTGGCTAAGAGAGAAAGAAATGAATACTTTGGAGATTATGCTGCATCACTATCAATGATGAGTGCAAAGATTGTTATGGAAAATGCAGATAAGATAAGAAATGATGTGAGCATTCTTGTTGAGGCTTTAATAAGTTCTGGTGTTGCAATGGGAATAGCCGGTTCATCAAGACCATGCTCGGGGGCGGAACATCAATTTAGTCACGCATTAGATATTTTATGTCCCGGGATTGCATTACATGGAGAACAGTGCGGGGTTGGAACGATAATGATGGCTTATCTGCATAAGGCAGACTGGAAAAGGATAAGAGATGTATTAAATGATTTAAAAGCACCTGTAACGGCAGATGATTTGGGGATTGAGGATAAATTTATTATTAAGGCTTTAACAATGGCTCATAAGATAAGAGACAGATATACAATATTGAGAGATGGTCTATCCATGAATGATGCAATAAAATTAGCAAAAAAGACGGGGGTAATAAATTAAATATAAAAAAGTCAATTAAAATTAATTTAATAATCGGATGATAAAGATGAGTGTAATAGATGATATGTTAATGGAGAAAAAAAAATTACACTTTACCCTCATAGACCCGGAAAATCAAACCCCAAGTAAGGCTGCTGAGATGGCAGGTGTGTGTGAAAATTTAGGTACGGATGCCATAATGATTGGCGGTTCTACTGTTAGCAAGAGGGATATGAATGAGACTGCAGAGCATATCAAAAAGGCAATTACCATCCCTCTGATAATATTCCCTCATAGCACAGACGCAATTACAGAGTATGCTGATTATATATTCTTTATGAGCTTACTCAATTCAATTGATAGAAAATACCTTATCGGTGAACAGATAAAGGGTGCAAGATTGATTGATATGTATGGAATTAAACCTATAAGTGTCGGTTATATTATTGTTAGCACAAGTAAGAAGAAAACTACAGTTGAGGATGTTACAAGTGTTACAAGATTGGATAAAATCACAGCAAATGACCATGAAAAAGTCATTGACTATGCATTGGCAGCTCAATATCTCGGTATGGATTGCATATATCTTGAGGCAGGTTCTGGTGCTGATAAACCCATTCCAAAGGAGATGATAAGTAAGGTTAAAAAAAGGTTGAATATACCTGTAATTGTTGGCGGGGGGATAAGAGATGGTGATACTGCAATGAGGATATCTAATGCTGGAGCAGATGTTATAGTTACTGGAACCGTGGTAGAGAAAAATCTGAGAGCAATTAAGGAGATTATAGGTGGGATACACATGAGCCAATTGATTCCCAAGGCTTAATACCATTTCCAAGATTTTCAATTAAGTATGGATAATTATGATTAATTATGATTGGCATTATAGATTATGGGGCAGGTAATT
>CAZQER010000096.1:0-2301 GCA_964592095.1 uncultured archaeon | reverse complement strand
CAGTATATTGGAAATATTGATAATCTATCCGCTATGGAATTTTTAAGGAAATCCTCAATGCATCTAATGAAACTGGCTCGAAAAAAACCAGACCTGATAGTTTGTGATTTACATCCACAATTTCATTCCACTATATTGGCCAAGGAATTGGCTGAAAGATTTGATACAGTACTAATAAGGGTTCAACATCATTATGCACATCTGGCATCACTCTTGGCAGAATGTGGAAAAAATAAAATGATAGGAATCTGTTGTGATGGGGCAGGTTATGGATTTGATGGTGAAATCTGGGGTGGTGAGATTATTGCATATATTGATGGAAACTTTGAAAGAGTAGCACATTTAGAGAAACAACCAATGCCGGGAGGAGATTTATCTGCTATATATCCATCAAGAATGTTGCTTGGGATTCTATCCAAGATTTATACCTCAGAGGAATTGGTAAGAATAGCCAGAGAGCATAACCTGAGATTTAGATATGGAGACGATGAAATGGATATAGTAATACAACAATTGGAGAGGGGAGTAAATACATATATAACCACATCTGCTGGAAGGTTTCTTGATGCTGTTTCTGCACTACTTGGGATTTGTTACTATCGCAGCTATGAAGGGGAACCTGCCATGAAATTAGAAAGTAAGGGTAATCAAGGCAAGAACCTAAATTTGGATGTCCTATAGAAGGAAATGTCCTGAAGACATCTCAGTTGTTAGATAATGCTATGAAATTGAAGAAAAGATACGGAATTGAGGATATAGCACTTTCGGTAGAGAAAAGCCTTGCAAAGGGATTGGTAAAATTGGCTATAAGGAGTGCTAAGAAAAAGGGGTAGAGGTAATAGGTATGTCTGGTGGGGTAGCCTTTAATGATACAATAGTCTCCACAATTGCTAAAGAAATTAAAAAGGAGGGATTGAAATTTTATTACATGAAAGGGTTCCTCCGGGAGATGGCGGTATTTCCTTAGGACAGGTAAAATATGCATCAGAATTATTCAAATAATTTTGGGTTTATCCTTATCCTGTTCTGTTCCAAACCCAAATCTCTGAATGAATAACCCATTGCCAATCCCAACAGTTGTGGGTAATGCAGAACTGGAATATTAAAACTTTCTTTTATCTCTGTTTCAATCGCTCTCTGATTCGCATCGTATATGACATTGCAAAAAGGACAAACCGTTACCATTATATCTGCTCCAGCACTTCTAACATTCCTTAACTTTTCACCTGCCATGGTATATGCAACCCTTTTATCTGCTGTAAGAACATACCCTCCACAACAGAGCTGTTTATCATAATAATCTATGGATTTTGCTCCAGTAATCTCTATCAATTGGTCAAGACTTTGTGGCTCTTTTGGATTATCAAATTTGATGTCATCTGATGGTTTTAGAAGATGGCAACCATAGTGGGCACCAACCTTAATGTTTAATTTCTTTACTACATTCCTCTTTATTCTGTCTATACCGATATCCTCCCACAGAACCCTGACATAGTGTTTTACATCTATAATGCCTCTGAATTCTCTATCGATATCTGCCAGAATTTCATTTACTTTATCCTTGATCTCAGGATTTTGCCTTAATTTTTTATTTGCTCTGATTAACGATCCATTGCAACCATTACATATGACCATTAAATCAATCTTTAAATCTTCAGCTATGGATATAATCCTTGCGGCCATGGATAGATGTGTTAATTCATCAATTAACTCATAGTAGAGGCCACAGCATCCGGCATTTGGCATATCTATTAATTTGATTCCTAATCTATCCATAATTCTTCTTGTTGATAGATCATAATTAGGTACTCTGGATGGCGTTGTGCAACCAATGAAGTATGCATATTTATTCTTACTCATTTTCTATCCTCTCTATTATCCTTCTGATTTCATCAGTATGTTCAATCCTTGGAAGACCCATCCTCTCCCTTCTCTTGTTTTCAAAACTGCCAATCTTTGCTGTAAAGCCATATGTATGAAGATTTTCTATTAATGGTTTGATAAATTCTGGAATTCCATTATTTTTAACATAAATTCTTCGCATTAAACTGACTATGTCAGTAACCTTTGTTTTTGTTGGACATCTCTCCTGACATGTGTAACAATTAGCACATAACCATATATCATCATCCAATTTACCCTCAATTACCGCCCTGTGAAGAATCCTTCTTGGATTGTATTCACTATCGGTAATCCTTGCAGACGGACAACCTCCAGTGCATATACCACAACTAAAACAGTAATTTATAGTTATGTTATCAATCTCTAATTTTATTTTTTCACCGATTTCCATTTTCAATA
>CAZQER010000095.1:0-2403 GCA_964592095.1 uncultured archaeon | reverse complement strand
ATAGGTATGTTAGATTTTTTACGCTAGAAATCCTAAAGGATTTCTACATAGCTATCTTTTTGATATTAATCTTATTAATCCGTATTATTTTATTTCTTTATTTTATTTCTTTTTCAGGAGGTAGTATATGTAAATTGAAAGTGAGGGCATATACCTCGCAAATAATCTTCCAATCTCAATTGGTAATGGATAAAAACCATTGCCCATAAATCCAATAACCCTGAAATTGTTTTCTTCTAGATATTTCTTCAATCCTTGTGGTGTAAATCCTCTTATATGCGTTGAGGGTATCTTCATCACTGTAGGTTGTTTTCCTATAAGTATTCTACATCTATCATATAGAGATGATAGATTTGGGGTTCCAATAAGAAGAAAACCATCATCTTTCATCACCCTCTTTATTTCATTTAATGGTTTACGGATATTTTTGAGATGCTCAAGCACCTGATTGAAAATAATAAGATCAAACTCCTCATCATTAAAAGGAAGGGTATCCTTTTCTAGATCTACCTTATATGCTCTAAAGAATTTATTTGTGTATTGGATAAAATTATCACTAATATCAATTCCAGCAACATTAGTAAGAGGGATATTAAAATGCCTTGCTATTGCATATATCTTTTCACCTCTACCAGTACCAATATCCAATAGTCTGATTTTATTAGGATCCTTAAATCTTATTTTCTTCTCTAACAGATTGATCATTACATTAGCTTGATACTCTTTAGTAGGCGCAGAAATCCTTTCCTTGAGATTTAATTCCACATTTTTTAATAGATCCTCTATATAGTTTATGACCTCATTATTAACAACTTTCCCTGATATCTTTGCAAGTTTTAATGCCTTTGAAAATTCTTCTTTTGCTTCATCATATCTGCCCGTATTTCTTAAAAACATACCCAGTATGTGGTGTGAATAAAAATCATTGGTTTCCTTTTCAACCATTTCCCTGTATGCTTTTTCTACTTCATATCTCATTTTCACATAACCCTCCTCATTATATCTTTAATTTCTTCTATAGTTACTGTTTTTGTTATATATAGAGAGAATAGATATATTATCGCACCAAGTAATAGTGAGAATATTAGTTTTGTATAGATATCCATATTATCCATACCCTTGATTAGATACACAACCATGGCTGGAATTAGACCTGATATTGATACAATTATGTATTGATTCAAATGCAATTTTATTTTTATATATCTTTTTAATATCATATATGACACCAACATAACCAATGTAAATGAGAATGCAGTAGAAAAAGCAGCCCCTTCTATACCATAATGGGGTATAAGAATTAGATTGCCAATTAAATTGATTACAGCACCAGAAATCATTATTTTACTCACCTCTTTTGGTTTTCCAATCCCGGTCAGAATAGTATTGTTTATCTTTGCAAAGGATATTGCTATAGAACTAATGGATAGAATTCTCAATACATTTGATGCACCAATATACTCCTCACCAAAAAGTAAATTCAGGATTATTTCAGGAAAGAGTAACATAAACAGGGAAAAAGGAAATATCAGTATAAATGAATATTTGTAAAGTTTTTTTACACCTCTTGATATCATATCCTTTCTATTCTTAGCCCATAATTCTGCCGATATCGGTAATAATACTGTAACAAATGCGATATTGATTTTCCATAGAATTCTTGCGGTTGGCAGTCCAACATTATATAAACCAACCTCATCTAATGACCTGTAGATTGTTAGTATTATTGTATCCGTATAAGAATATACTATTGTTGCAAATCCTGTTAATATCACAGGTATACCAAACCTAAGAAGTTTTATGGTTAGTTCTTTATCAATTACTGTTTTTATTTTATGAAATTCTGGAAATACATTTTTAATTAGGATGATATATAATATCATTCCGGTTAATAGATAGCTAATGGCATAGGAAATTATTGGCGCTTTAACTCCAAATCCAAATTGAAGGAGTATAAGGGTAAAGATCAGGGTGAAGGATATGGTTAGTGATTTTCGTATTGAACCATACTTCATCTCCTGAAATCCAAGAAATGCCGCCCCTAATACTATCTGTAAAGGTAATGTGATTAAACCAATAACATAAATTCTTATCAGGAGGGATTCCAACTCAAGTAATTTCTCTGTCTCTGGGTGTAGGTATTCAATAGCTATAAAATCTGAAAAGATAAAGGATATTATCCCCATTATTACAAAAACCAAAAGAAGTATTGTTATAGCAATTAATATACATGACTTTATTTTTACAGAATCCTTTTTCACTCTGAATTCAGGTATGTATTTAACAATGGCAGTATCCAAACCAAACCTCATCAATATTGCAAACAGAGCAAAGAGATTTGTTATGGCATACACCAAACCAAATTCTGCCGTGGTTAGACTTCTTGCTAAGAGCAGCCTTAAT
>CAZQER010000094.1:0-2516 GCA_964592095.1 uncultured archaeon | reverse complement strand
AGGTTAAGAGTGTTATTGAGTCCAAATAGGTTCAATATTAGTTATTAATTACAAATAAATTAATTAATCAGAGGTGGTTCAAATTCTTGCGAAGAGATACAATCCAAAAGATATAGAAAAGAAATGGCATGAAAAATGGAAAAAGGAAAATCTATATAGATTTAACGCAGATTCTGAGAAGGAAATCTTTTCGATTGATACACCACCTCCATTTACATCCGGTACCTTGCATATGGGTCATATCTATAATCACACATGGATTGATATTGTTGCAAGATATAAAAGAATGAGGGGTTATGAGGTATATTTTCCCCAAGGATTTGATTGTCATGGTCTACCTACAGAACTGAGGGTTGAGAGGGAGATGAATGTAAAGAAAGAGGATAGAGTACTTTTTATAAATAAATGCAAGGAATGGACAAATATTGCAATAAAACGCATGAAAAAGCAGTTTGAGGATATTGGCTATTCTGCAGATTGGAGTTATACATACAAAACGATGGATGATTCATATAAGAAGTTGATACAGGAAACGCTTATTGAATTTTACAAAAGAGGTATATTATATAGGGGGAAACATCCCGTTTTATGGTGTCCAAAATGCGAGACTGCACTTGCAAAGGCTGAGGTTGGGTATATAGAAAGGGAGGGAAATCTCTATTATATAGACTTAGATTCAAATGGTCATAAATTAACCATAGCAACAACTCGACCAGAAATGATGCCTGCATGTGTTGCAGTTTTTGTTCATCCAGAGGACAAAAGATACGAAAAATTTGTAGGGAGGAAAGCAAAATTGCCTATTTTTAATAGAGAGGTGCCAATTCTTGCAGATGAGAATGTTGATATGAAATTTGGAACTGGTGCAGTATATTTATGTACATTTGGTGATGAGCAGGATATAGAATGGCAAAAAAAATACAGGTTACCAATAATAGAGATAATTGATAGAAAGGGTAATCTAACAAGTGAGGCTGGTAAATACGCCAATCTCTCCATAGAGGATGCAAGAAGGATGATTGTTGAGGATTTAATTGAAAAGGGTTATGTAAGGAAGATTAAAAGAATAAGACATTCTGTGTTGAGTCATACTGAAAGGAGTTCATGTAAAACACCTATAGAATTATTGCCATTAAATCAGTGGTTCATAAATGTTAGGGATTATATAGAAGATATAATAAAAACGGCAAAAAAAATGAGATGGTATCCAAAGTATATGTTACAGAGGCTTATTGATTGGTCTAATTCTATGGACTGGGATTGGATAATAAGCAGACAGAGGGTTTTTGGAACACCAATACCATTCTGGATATGTGAGTGTGGTAATATTATTTCAGCAGAAGATTTTGGTTTGAAGTTACCTGTTGACCCAAGAGGAGATATAAGAACATGCCCAAAATGCAATGGTAAAGCAGTAGGTGTGAAAGATGTATGCGATTGTTGGATAGATTCCTCTGTAACCCCATTGATTATATCAAAATGGAGAGTAAATGATAATTTTTTTAAAAATACATATCCTTCATCATTAAGACCACAGGGTTACGAGATTATAAGGACATGGGCATTTTATACAATATACAGATGTATGATACTGACGGGAAAGAAATGCTTTGATGAATTACTAATAAATGGGATGGTTGCAGGTCCTGATGGAAGAAAGATGTCAAAGTCTCTTGGTAATGTAATAGAACCAGAGGAGCCACTGAAAAAATATTCTGCAGACACGATAAGGCAGTGGGCTGCTGGTGGAAGTTTGGGTGATGATTATCCATTTTCATGGGAGGAATGTGACCACTCTCAGAGATTCTTGACAAAGCTTTGGAACATTTCACGCTTTATTGAGATGCATCTAAAAGACTTCAAGGAAATTAAAAATAATGATAAAATTGAGTTCAGAGATATAGATTTATGGATTATATCCAAACTTCAGAATCTTATAGAAAATTGCACAAAAAATCTTGACAACTATATCTTTAATGTCCCATTAACAGATATTAGAAGTTTTATATGGCATGATTTGGCCGATAACTATATTGAGATGGTTAAACATAGATTATATAAAAGTGAGATATACGGGGAAAAATCAAGATATGCTGTGCAATATACACTGAACTATGTTTTAAAAACAATACTGCTACTGCTCTCCCCATTCACACCCCATATATGTGATGAGATATGGAACTCCATTTATGATGGATACGCCTCCATATCAAATTGGCCAGAAGTGAAGAAGGGATTGATGAATAAGAGGATAGAGAAAAATGGTGACTTGGCAATAAAGGTTTTATCTGAGATAAGAAGATATAAATCAGAGAATAAAATACCATTGAATAACGAACTAAGAAAGGTTGAATTGATAATAAATACAAAATTGACAAGAGAATTTAAGAGATTTGAGGAAGATATAAAGGCTACTGGCAGGATTAAGGAAATGAATATTATTAATTCAGATAATGTAGATGAATTTGAAATAATTATCTCTGCGATGTAAAACATACACTCAGTGTTTGATTTAT
>CAZQER010000093.1:0-2540 GCA_964592095.1 uncultured archaeon | reverse complement strand
GAATCCTTTTCATATAATGTAATTTCTTCTCTTTTGTATTTATACTTTTCTATTTCTCTGCCAATTTTGAGGTATCATTCATACTTGTTTCCACATACTCCAAAACATTAATATCTCCATAATTTCAGTTAGATTTGTGTTTATTCTGGTGGTTAAATTACCTTTTATCGATACAAGATATCTTATATAACTCCGATACATATCATACGGCTTATAGACATTATCTGTGGCATCATACCTCAAAGTATCCTAACATCTGTGAAATTCTTTTGTTCTTGTTTAACAATTAAGTCGCACCCTTCTTCATAACATCTCCTACCTACAATACTAATCTCCATACTCTGCACACTATTATTGAAGGAAGCATCCTCATCTCTTGGTTGATTTATATAGTAGTATTTGCAGGATATTTAAGTGCTAATTAATGAAATATATAATTGTAAAATGGATATGAATGACTGGAAAATATTGGAGATAATTGAAGATGATGCCAGAATTCCTATTTCAGAAATAGCAGTAATGCTTGATATGAAGGAGGAGGAAATAAGAAAAAGAATAAAGAATCTACGGGAGAGAGGGATTATAAGAAGATTCAAAACGAACATTGACTGGAAAAAGACAGGTAAACATATAGCCACCGCAATTATTCAGGTAAAGGTGGTACCTCAGGAAAGATCAGGTTTCTCGAAGATTTGTATGGAAATATCAAAGGATGAAAGGGTTAAGGATGTATTTGTGGCTACTGGAGAATACGATTTAATCCTGGTGGTGGAAGGGAGGGATATAGATGATTTAAGTAAATTTGTTACGGAGAAATTGGCACCCAAGAAGGATGTGATGGGCACATATACCCATATAGTTCTGGAAGAATACAAGAGAGATGGTATAGAGTGCTTTGATGAAGAGAATAAGAGATTGAAGGTAAGTTTATAGGTTTATTTGTAGGTTTAAAGATGATTGCTAAAAGGGTAAGGGAAATTCCTTTTTCAGGGATACGGAAATTCTTTGAACTTGTCCAGCAGACAGAGGACGTTGTAAGTCTTGGCGTGGGTGAGCCAGATTTTTCAACCCCAGAACCTATAAAGGATGCTGGAATAAGGGCAATAGAGAATGATTATACCTCCTATACATCCAATTATGGTTTGCTAGAACTTAGAGAGAGAATTGCCGAAAAACTGAAGAAAAAGAATGGGGTGGATAGAAATCCAGAATCTGAGATTCTGATTACAACTGGGGTAAGTGAAGCTCTTGATATTGCAATAAGAGCGCTCATCAACCCTAATGAAGAGGTCATTGTTCCTGAACCAGCATATGTATCATACAAACCAGATATATGGTTTGCTGGAGGAAATCCCATAGCTGTAGCAACAAGTGAGGAAAATGAATTCAGGGTTCAGGCAGAGGAGATAGAGAGGGTAATAACAAAAAAAACAAAGGCAATAATTATTGCCTCCCCAAATAATCCAACGGGCAGTGTTCTAAAAAAGAAGGATTTAGAGGAGATAAGTGATGTTGCAATAGAACATAATCTTTTGGTTATTTCAGACGAACTCTATGAGGAACTTATTTATGATAATGAAAGGCATTATTCAATAGGCTCATTTAATGGAATGGAAGATAGAACAATTACATTAAATGGTTTTTCAAAGGCATATGCATTTACTGGTTGGAGGATTGGTTATGTTGCAGCAAAGGACGCGTTTATTGAGGCAATGATGAAAATACACCAATATACAATGTTATGTGCACCATCAATATCCCAATATGCAATCCTTCATGCATTTGAATATGAAGATGAAGTAAGAAAGATGGTTCTAAAATATGATGCAAGAAGAAGGTTATTGGTAAAGGGTTTAAACTCATTACCAGGTATATCATGCATACTGCCAAAGGGTGCATTTTATACATTCCCCAACATAAAGGAGACAAAACTTACATCAAGAAAATTTGCAGAAAAACTCTTTAAGGAGGTTAAAGTGGCGGTAGTTCCTGGGGATACATTTGGGGATTCTGGAGAAGGATATATAAGATGTTCCTATTCCGTATCAAGAGAGAGCATCTCAGAGGCACTTGAAAGAATGGAGAGGTTCCTGAATAAATTGAAATTATGAAAATTCAATAAACATAAATCAAAAGATATATCAGAAGAATTATCACAAATAGCAGTATTCCCATACTGATACCTATCTGTTCATGTCTACTGAGATGTCTCAATCTCTGCATTCTCAATCTTGTTTTTAACTCAACCCTCTTATGCTTTAGAAATATTATAATAATACTATCTCTTATAATTTTCATTGCACTAATGGGGTTTCTGGTAAACCATAAAAATGTATTAGCAATCTTGATGCTCTTTCTATCAACAATATCTGCAAGCCTCATCATTGGATATTTACAAAACCACAAGAACCATTTTCCAAATTTTCTGTATATGTAATCAACATCAAGCGTTATTGTATTTTCTGGTTCAAGATACCTCAAAAGGAGGAAAAATCCTAAGGCGGTGAACAGCATTAACTGCATTGTATCAATAATATGTT
>CAZQER010000092.1:0-2548 GCA_964592095.1 uncultured archaeon | reverse complement strand
ATTTGTTACAGCATGTATCAAAGCACATACAAACATAACAACAAAAATTAGTAAAAACAGATTTCGTAATGTTATCCTGAATTTAAATGGAATAGTAAATCTTTCATCTTCATCAACATTCATTCTTCTGTTATACGCCAATATTGTTAGGGATATTATAGAGAGTGATATTGTGATTATAATTGGTACAAGTCTGATTCCAAATGGCGTATAATTTAAAATTAAACCAAGCAGAGGGACTATGGAAATACTCAAACCAAAACTCATAGCAATTCTTTCTATTGGATTCAAATCATCACTCCTCGGGAATAATGCGGATATTATGGAATATCCTAATAGGAATATAATAAATGGTAGAGCAAAAAAAATTCTTAGAGGTGTTTCATTTAATTGAGGTAACAGAATGGATGATATGGTTAATAAAACAAGAGCATCTACTATTTGCAAATCTAATGAATATTTTAACATCTTATAAAAATATTTACAATAAGATTATATAAAATCCGATATTTCACTAAAAATAGTCAAAAATCAAATTCATATCCTGCATTTATATTTGTGTATCTATTCAGGATTGGTTCATCAGCAGCTACCCTTATCATCACATATCAGCATGGGTCGGTATCATCATATGAACTTTGAATTAATAGTAAATTAAATTACCTAAATTATTCTGCGATTATTCCTCCAATATTTCCAGTATTTCCACCAAGTTGGCTCTGAAGTTCCCTTCCAATCTCATTCAATCTCTCTCTAAGTTTTGTTTCCTGTTTTTCCAATGACCTCAACTGAGCCTCTTTTGTTTCTTTATCATCTCTCAATTTATCCCTTGTTTTATCTATATCTACCTCCACAAAAATAGGGCCTGCTCTCTCGTATACCCTTCTATTTTTCACATTCTCAAGTGTCTCTAACGCATTTTCTATATCCAACAACTGTTGTCTCAACTGATACCTTTGGATACTCATGCTCTGCAGTTGATTTTGTAACTCCTGAAACTGTGTCAATTTATCCTGTATCTGTTGTGGAATTGTATCCATTTTATTTTATTATCATTCAGATAATATAAGATCAGAACACATTATAATCAATCTTAGATATGTGTTCACAGATGCCCTCAATGATGATAAATCCTCAGATTTTATGTAAAGATTTAAGTTGTTTTTAGAATATGATAATTTTATATCCGACCTTCTTGTTCCATCATGAAATGTCTCCAGACCTATTGAATTCTTGCATATTTTAACTACATTAGTTGGAAAATTCATATCTATCTCTAATTCATTCATCTTGCTTTCACAGTTTTGGGATTCATATGTGTCATTCTCTTTTTAACCCAGATATTTGACCTTTTTTCCCTGCATTTAGTACATTTCAATCTGTGTTTTACTAAATGGTCATATTCAAACTCGGCCCCACATTCAATACATATATATGTCATTTTGTTATTTAACCTCTTCTGGTTTTGATATGCTTTCCTCCATGGTTGCCTTTACAACCTTCTCATTTATAGTAAGATATGCCCCTCCTGTAAATCTTTTATTGCATGATTTACATTCAAAAATACCTACGGCCTTTTTTCTGACCTTTCCTCCACAATAGGGACATCTATTTCTCTTTGAAATATTCTCAATCTTTCTGATTTCATTCCTGAGTTTTCTCCCTATTCTAGGTCCATATCTACCAAGTGAACCTACCTTTTTGGTATGGCTATACATTTTGTGTTTGATATTGCAGGCTAAAGCATGCGGATTTAATAGGCAGCAGCCTGTAGTCCACCTTCTGTCCCATAGAGGGTGAGGGCATTCATCTATGCCTCCAGAGGAGTTACATCCCGCAGGCTCATCACGTTTCACAAGTGCTATACTATCCTCATCTCTTGTGAATCATTGTCATATAGAATAGCACATCTCGTCTCTGCGATGAAACCATTGCTTTCACAATATCCCTTTCGGGATTGCGTTATGGATGGATGGAACTTCCTCCCTTCAGCCAAACATCACAAGGGATAGCCCTCCAGCTGCTACCTGAAAATGAAAATAAACATAAGTGACTTATCGCTAAGGATGTGCAGATATAAGGCTGTTAGTACAGGTGGGCTAAATGCCTCGCTTACGCTTAGCACTTACACCCCCTGCCTATCAACCCTGTGTTTTACAGGAGCCTTGGTCTACCTCTTATTTGGGGGTTGTTTCAGGCCTAGATGCTTTCAGCCTTTATCAACCACAGCGTAGCTACCCAGCATGCCTTATCAGACAACTGGTACACCAGAGGCTGCGGTCCATTGTTCCTCTCGTACTAAATGGACCTTCCCCTCAGGTAGACAACACTCCCAGTAGATGCCGCCAAACTGTCTCGCGACGTTCTAAACCCAGCTCACGTATCCCTTTAATGGGCGAACAACCCCACCCTTGGATGCTGCTGCACATCCAGGATGGAATGAGCCGACAGCGAAGTAGCAAGACGCGGGGTCGATTTGTACTCTAACCCGCGACCACTCAGTTATCCCCGGGGTAGCTTTTCCATCAGCTCGAACCCCCATTAAGGA
>CAZQER010000091.1:0-2647 GCA_964592095.1 uncultured archaeon | reverse complement strand
TTTCTCTGCATGATTGATAAGGTCTTCAGATACCTCTTCAATATCCTTAATCTCATACAGCCTGATCCAACCATCTCTGGATATCTTCCTCCCTATAACCACTATTGTTTTTAATTAAAAATGTGTCCATAATCAGCAAAATTCAAAAACCAAGATGTTTTTATCTTTGAATGTGCAATAGTTCTAATAGATATTCAATTAATCTGAATCTAATCCCAAATGTCTACAAGAATGGAAATAGAGAGAATAAAGAAAAAAACAGAGAATATACTTAAGAATCGTGAAGAGGTTCTGGTTGCATATCTTTATAGTTCTTTTGCCAAAGGAAATGCAAATGAAAAGAGCGATATAGACATTGGGGTATTATTGAGAGATAATTACGAGGCTGACCCACTATATGAAGCTAAAATATCCATCGAATTTGACAAGAGCTTAGGGATAGAAACAGAAGCCAGAATACTTAACAACAAAAACATCATCTTTTTACATCAGGTTTTAAAACACGGGGTGCTATTATTCTCACGAAATGAGAGAGAAAGAATAAAATTTGAAACAGACACATATTCTCGATACTTGGACTTTAAGCCATTTTATGAGGAATACAACAAGATCAGGAGGAGGTCGTTGGCATGATAGACAAGGAGATCATTGAAAAAAAGATAGATATTATATCTGAAAATATGGATTACCTAAGAGAGGTTAGTAGGACCGATTTAGATGCCTTTGTCTCTAATTTTGAAAGGATTCAGGCAACGAAACATTCCCTACAAGAGGCAATAGAGGCCCGTTTGGACATAGCAAATCATATAATAGCTGCCGAGGGTTTTCCAAGGGCCGAGGAATATGGACAGTTTTTCACAACACTTGGAGAGAAGAATGTCATAAATAAGGGCCTTGCTAACAGGCTTGTTGAAATGGCGAAATTCAGAAACCTGCTTGTTCATCGCTATAGTTTAGTAGACTCAAAGGAATTGCATAGAATATTAAACGAGAATCTTGGAGATATACAGGAATATGTAAAGGAGATACTTGAATTTATCTCCAAAAGATAGTTAATTGGTAATTTGCTGATTCCTTCCTAGAAATGCCCGAATTAAAATCCAAGCCGGAATTTAAGGCAGGTGTTGGTTTATCACGAAAATGGGATGCAAGAGAAGCCGGTAGAGAAGTTGCTTTAACTACTCTTGAAAAACTTGGTGATAAAAAGCCAGACTTCTTTCTCCTCTTTTCAACAATTCATTATGAGAAATATGGTGGTTTTCAGGAATTCTTAGCTGGAGTGTGGGACATTCTTCCTGAAGGAACCCCATTAATAGGGGGAACTATTGCTGGATTTATAATTCCTCAGGGTTGTTTTACCAGAGGTGCAACTGCCTTAGCAGTTTCCTATCCGAATATGGATGTGGCTGTTGGGATTGGGAGGAATACAAAGAGAGCACCACATCTGGCTGCTAAGCATTGTGCTGAGATGATTAAGGGGGGGTTGGAGGGAAGTAGGTATCCTAACAAATTTATTTATGAGGTTATTAGTGGCTCTTTAGTAATCGATATGCCAGGGATTAGAAATCGACGGGTATTAACCAATAAAATATTTGATAAATTTGCATATCCCTTTTCTTATGGTGTATTAAGTGTGATTCAAAAAGGCTCTGGACGTGAGGAGGAAGTATTATCAATAATAAAAGATCAATTACCCGATTACTATCTTATTGGTGTTTCCACCATAGATGACAATAATATGTTGCGGAATTATCAATTTTGTGGATCTAATGTTTACACTAACAGTGTGATTGCGTTGGGTATGCGAACAGATCAGAATATAGACATTAATACAAGTTATGGTCTTAAAGAGACGGAAATTGATTTAGAAATAACTAAACTAGGTAGAGACAAGAGAACAATAATAGAGATCAATAATAAACCAGCACTTGAGGGATATCTAACTGCTATTGGGATGGATAGGTCATTTGTAGATGAAAGGTTACATAGAAGAACCTTTTTTTTACCATTAGGGTATAGTTCTGGTGATATGTTATTCCCTAATGTTGTTGGGCTATGTTTAGGTGAAAAACTTGTTGTAGGTTATAGTATCGAAAATAGGAACTTACGCCTATTATTGGCATCTGGAAAAGACCTTATCAATGCTATTGATGAAAATTTGCAAAAAATTAGAGATAAGAACAAGAAGGTAGCTTTAATTGTTTCATGTGCTGCTAGATTAGAAACATTAGGTGCCCATATATATACAGTAAAAGACCATTTATCAAACTTTTTTGGTGATGTACCATTCTTGCTTGTTTATTCTGGTGGTGAGGATACCTATGTTCCAAATAGAGGTCACCAACATGTAAATGAAAGTTTTAATGTGGCAATAATAAGCTCATAATACATTAGTTATTCCTCAATAACCTCGTCTTCAATGCCTCATAACTCAACTCTTCAAGCTCATCTAATCTTTCCAATTCAAACAATCCGGCTGCTGTACCCACGAACAATAAATCTCTTCCGTGATGTCTTGAACTAAACCATCCATATATCTTGTTTATCATATCTTTTGATACTCTGAAGTGTGGGTGTAATTTTTTTTCAATAGATTTTATGTAGTGTACCATCTTAATAGCTTCTCCATTGTGCATTCTTGCACCTA
>CAZQER010000090.1:0-2713 GCA_964592095.1 uncultured archaeon | reverse complement strand
TAAAATTAGGAATGTTCTATTGAAGGTGTTTGGGAAATTACCCAAATTACTATAAAATAAAAAAATAATAAAAAATAAAAATGGAGAGTTGGATTAGAAGATGGCTTATGGTTGCCCGGGCACCATTCTTATTGTTAACTATCCTTCTCGTTGGTTTGGGGACATCAATTGCATTGTATGATGATTTTTTTAATGTATTTCATTTTATACTTGCATTAATGGGAATGCTATTTGCACATATAGCATGCAATATGCTCAATGAATATTTTGATTATAAAAGTGGTTTAGACTTTAGAACAATCAAAACACCATTCAGTGGCGGGAGTGGAACACTACCTGATGGGTTATTAAATCCGGATTATGTGTATAAGGTTGGAATTATCTGCCTTTTGCTTGCATTAATTGTGGGAATATATTTTATCATTGTCAGCGGATTGATGCTATTACCTATAATTATCGTTGCTGGAATATCTGCATATTTCTATACAACACATTTCTCAAGATTTATGTTTGGGGAATTTCTGGCCGGATTGAATTTTGGCCCATTGGCTATCCTGGGCGCATATTTCGTCCAGACAAGCCACTATAGTTTCCACACATTGATTGCATCAATAGCCCCGGGGATAATGACAGCAAATCTATTGCTATTAAATCAATTTCCAGATGCAGACGAGGATGTCAAGGTCGGCAGAAGACATTTCGTAATAATTCTTGGCAGAAAAAACTCAAGTAAACTCTATGCATTTCTCATGCTGGTTGCCTATCTTTCAATCATCTCTGGTGTTGTGTTTGGAATGATGCCAATTCCAACTCTTATAGCATTACTAACACTACCATTCGCAATTATTGCCGTCAGAGGAGCATTAAATAACTATGATACCATAAACGGATTAATCCCAACACTTGGGATGAATGTAAAGACGATATTATTGACACAATTTCTCCTAATTGTTGGATATCTCATAGCGACACTGATACATTATTAATAAATTCTACAAATGGTGTTGGATATATCCCTATAAGAATAACAATAATGGCTGAGATTCCCATTGCAACAATAAATCCTATTGGAATCTCTACCTTCTCCTCATTATCAGGCTGCATAAAATACATATTTCTTATTATCCTTCCATAATAAACGCATGAAATAATGCTGTTCAGTAAGAGGGAAATCCCAAGAATGAACATATAATTATTTGATTTTATTGTAGATATAAGCAAAAGGAGTTTACTTATAAAACCACCCATTGGAACCAAACCGGCAAGTGAAATTAGGAAGATTGTCATAAAGAATGCCGTTACAGGGGCTCTTTTTCTCAATCCTATATAATCCTCAATCTCATGCCCTATTGTATCATAGATAGAACCAACAGCAATAAATGCCCCCCCTTTCATAAAAAGATGCACAGTTAGGTGAAGAAGGGATGCCATAATAGCAAATTTTCCTATATCCCCGTACTCTGAAGATATTGCAATCCCAACAAGGATGTAACCCATCTGTGCGATTGTAGAGTATGCAAACATTCTTTTGATGGCTCTTTGCGATAATGCCACAATATTCCCAAAACTCATTGTTAGAATTGATAAAACAGCCAGAATTAAACCCCATTCACTGCTTAATGTTGAGATCGATAGAAATACCCTCAGGAATGCTACAAAGGCTAAATTAACAACACCCCCCGATAGGAATGCACTTATTGGTGTTGGTGCTCCAGAGTGAGTATCTGCTAACCACATATGAAATGGAACTATTGCAGCCTTAAATCCAAAACCTCCTATTAAAAACAGGACAGCTATTAATCCAACAGGATTTTGCGGTATCAATATATCGTTGAAGTATATTGACCCAGTTAATCCATAAACCAACGAAATTCCAAATAGTGTAACCGCTGAAAAAAACGCCCCTGAGAGGAAGTATTTCATTGATGCCTCTATAGATATCTTTTTTTTCGTAAAACCAACCAAGCAGTATGTTGATAAGGCGGTTAATTCCAATCCCATATATAGAACAATCAAATCTCCCGATGAGGATGTTATCAGCATACCCAAGAGTGCTGTAAGTAACAGAGAGAAATATGTTTGTATATCCTTAAATTCAACCGATGCTAATGTAACAAGTGTTGTAATACCTATGAATATTAATCTGAACAGGGTTGAGAGGGTATCTACCTTTATTGAGTTATTAAATGCGATTCCATATATTGGATTTAGAGAAAACAGCAACCCCATCATCAATCCAATGAGTGTTATATACAATGGTTTTATTCCTGTTCTTGGCAGTAATAGGACAACTATTGCAAATATTCCTATTATTATCTCTGGAATTATTATCTCAATCATATTACCCCTCCTACAAGAATTACTACTACAACAAATATCAAAAAGAATAAACCCGTGGAACTTATTACCTCAAGATATATTGGGATTTCTGGATATTCTCTCCTACTCTTTCTTCCCATCATGACCAGCACAGCAGCTACAGGATTTCTACTGAACCATAATAGAGATGATGCAATCTTATCTGAAAATAATTCTATGGATTTACTGAATTCAGATAATGGATTATTTATAAACCACATAAATTCCTTACATCCTTTTCTATAGAACCAATCGGTGTCTAGAGTGATTGTTGGTTCCCCTTCCACATGCTTCAGTAATAGGAAAAATCCTAAGGCGGTGAACAGCATTAACTGCATTGTATCAATAATATGTT
>CAZQER010000089.1:0-2949 GCA_964592095.1 uncultured archaeon | reverse complement strand
CATTTCAATAAAGAAAAAATTGTTATCGAAAAAACATTGGAAAAACTACAAATGCTTAAGAAGGAATAATCGTTATCCTTTGGAATAAGTGGAGATGGTACTGTACAGAGAAGATGACAGGGCAATATATCGCCTAACACAGCAATTACAGGAATACTAAGGAAAAGTAGAGATGAACTTAAATCCTGCAAAAATATTATTGAAATGAGTGATAGAAAAATCCAAAAAGATAGGAGAAATACGCCATATACTGTTACAAAAGAAAACCATATCTTACGATTTATTCAACACAACATATAATCTCAACTAATCAATTTCATGATAATGAAACTTAATATAAACAGACTTATATTATGAAATATGACTATAATGGTAAGTCTCCTGAGTTTTGCTAATCCTGTTAAATAACTTCTATATATCAGCAGATATCCAACAAATAGTCCAAAACATACAAGTGTCTTAAATATTAATAAACCCGGTAGATATGCAGATGCAATGATACTCAAAAATAATTCAGAAAATAGTATACAGAAGATTATACCTAGGATTACAATTGGTGTATAAATCAAAAAAATCCTTTTAAGTTTAATTCTCGCTTCATTTAGATTATCTGACCCGTTTAGTTCAGAAAACCTTGGAAGAAGCACTGAGGATAACGCATTGGGTATCGATATTACGCCCTGATAAAATACCATTGCAAATGAATAGTATCCTATTAATCTCTGAGAGAAAAACAAACTCAGAATTGGAATTATCGCATTACCAATAAAACCAGGTATTATCATTAAATGGATGGGCATACTATAATTCAGGAATATTTTTTTCACATCTAATCTCACATCGGTTTTTTTAAAGATTTTCTTTGCAAATGAAAATCTAATATTCGGTAGATTTCCTATTAGATAACCTAACCCCCAACCTATTATGGCATAATAAATACCAAACAAATAACCAAAGGTAAGTGTAAATATGCCTGCAGATGTTAATGTCAGAAATTGTGAGAATGAGTATAATCTAAAATTTTGGAATCCCAATGAGATAAATTTAAAAATATCAAAGAAAACTAAAGCAGATAAAAGCATACCTGCCATGATTAGATTGCTGAGAGAGGGATCATTTAAGAAGTAGAGTGCTATCTTCTCCCTGAATATGAATATAATACACAATAAGATTAGATATGAAACAATCCTCAATTTTAAAAACCACCTAACTATGTAATTTATCCTATCCTTGGAAAATTCGGCAATATATTTGGTTAGAGTAATTCCCGCGCCAAGCTCAATTGTTGAGGACAATAACAGAGATAGGTAGATTACTGTCTTGAAATTTCCAAACCCCTCGGGTCCAAAATGTTTTGATAATAGAAGATTTGCTATAAATAGGATAACACTTCCCACAAGACTGGCACTAAAAACCATTCCTCCACTCTTAATAATTTCACTCTCCTCGAATATTGTATTTATATATGAATCAATTCTCTTCATCTTGAAATAGAAGTTATAAAGTTATAATATTTTATCCTCACGCAAATAGGACAATAATCTGTTTACAGAATAAGAGGCTCTTGTAATCCCCATGCTTCTTCTTTCCGTATCTGTTCCAACCAAATATATACCATCAATCGGTGTTTTTATATCTGCAAAGACAGTATCTATGCTATAAACAGCCTTCTCGGGAATTAGCATTTGATGGTGTATCATATCAACATTCTTTTCTATCTTGGGCTTTATCCCATATATGGCGTCTAACGCCCTTTTCTTTTCTTTATTTTCATTAAATTTGTCGGGTAACCTGAATGCAAAACCAACAAGTTGTTTTCCTTTGGGAGCAAGAGAACTATCATAGTTTGATACGGGTACTACCCATGTATGGGGATTACAATCAACCCATATCTCTGAACCATTCCTTTTGAATATCTTTTTATTTAGACCCAACCATATAGTCAATATATTAACCTTGTGCAATTTACTTAGAGAGGTTATATATTTGGGTGATAATGTATTATCAACAAGTCGTGGTATGTCTGAAGCAAATCCAGAATATATTAATGTATTATATGAGTATTCATTTTTTGTTGTTTCAATTGTCTTTTCATTATCATGGATTTTTATAACTTCCTCCTCTGTTCTTATATCAACCTTTTTTTCTGGGATTGAGGATAAAATTGAGGTAATAAATGACCTGAGGCCGCCCTTGGGATATACTTGATCTTGTGCACCCTCCTTCATAAGTATATTATATATTTTATCAAGTAACCCCCTGGATTTTGTTTTATAATGTTCAGCATCTATAAATCTCTCAACTGGTGTTTTGTTCATGGGTGCGCCGGTCATAAAATATGACATGCAATTAAGAAATCTTATTGTAGACTCACTAAGGTTATTTCCTACAACATCACCCACTGATTTCTTTGATATATCCTCCCCGGTATTGAATATGTACGATATACTAAATAGTGTTTTCATGAGATACAGTCTGTCAATCTGCGGTATCAAATCAAAAGAGACCCAATCCTTTAAATTCCATGGAAATGGTTTTACTCTGTTATTCAGGATAACATAGTATTTACCATGGGGTATAAAATTTGGCAGAATATCAAAATATTTATCCATTAATATCTTCAATGGTCCATGAGCAACCCTTGTTATTATGTGTGGTCCTGTATCAACCTGATAACCATCAACATTATATGAACGGCACACCCCTCCCAAATAATTTGCCTTTTCCAATACCAATACATCCTTCCCCTCCTTTCCAAGAGCCAATGCCGTAAGTAGTCCACTTACTCCGGCACCAACAATTATAAAATCCCTGTGTTCCATTTAGTGGTTAACTTATTGTTGGTAAGAGATAAAAATCAAACGACTCCACACTTTAGTGTGGAGTATGAGCAAGACTGTAGAACAGTCTTGACTCAGACAAAACCCTCCGAGTTTTGCCGATGTAATT
>CAZQER010000088.1:0-3009 GCA_964592095.1 uncultured archaeon | reverse complement strand
TGTAATAAAAGCTATTTGATACAGCCTGTTTATCAGCCTTATGGCGATGAATGCCGATGGCAGGGCAGTTGGAGAGCAGATAAAAGCAATTTTGTTCCAAACACGGAGCCTTATGCAAAAGATTATGATTTTTATTTTGAGCCATTAGAATTACATCCTCCAAGTATAATCCAAGTAGAATATCCAATGGACTATGATGAGCTTAATCCTACAGGATATGATGACCAGAAAATCAGTGTTAAAGGATTTGATGCAAGTGGCATTGAAAAAATAAAAATTGAAGGGTGTGTAGACTTGGTTGATAGGTATACTGAAGTAACAAAAGAAGGGGATACAACTTCAATTCGTTTTATTCTTAATGAAACAAATCTGCTTAACTTTTCTAAAATATGCAACACAGGCCCAGAATGTAATGCAACTTTCAACATCCATCATGCTCTCTATGAAAAAGATATTGATATACTGTACATGGTACAACTTAAATTGAACTTCACTGTTTATATTTGTGATATGGCTGGTAATGGTGTAAAAAACAGATATGTGGTGCTTTATAAAATACCAAAAGAGAAATGTGATGACAGTGATGGAAACAATAGATTTGTTGCTGGTAAAGTAGAAACACCAAGCATCTCTTATTTTGATAGGTGTGTAAACGATACTCATGTTAGAGAATATCTTGGCAGATATGATCATAATAAATGCGAAGTATATTATATTGATTATCCCTGTCCAAGTGGCTGTGAGAATGGAGCATGCAGAGAGACATGCTCAGATGGAATTGAAAACCAAGATGAGGAAGGAATTGATTGTGGTGGTTCATGTCCAGTAGAATGTAGTGATTGTACTGGAAGCTTGAAGTGGGGTGGTGGAAGGGAAATGGATTACTTTGATCTAGATAACCCAAGTGTATTAAGAGCAGCAATAGACGCAATAAGTGAATATGTTAACTGTCTTAATCACCAAGATTGTAGAAATCGTTTACCAACAAAGATTTATTCAGAAGGATATGCATCTGGTAACTACAGTAACTTTGTTGACTGCTTTGAGAGTACGGATTGTAAAATGGAAGCTGTCGCTTATTATGTAGATAAACATATGCATTATATGTACGACCCAGATGATTACATAGAGAATATCTGTTATAACCCTTATGATGACTTGCATGCACAAAGTGCAGGTGATACAATTGAAAATAGTGGCTCGCGGAGTGGGAGAATAGGAGCTCTTTATTTATTTGATATGGATATAAGATTTGAAAATACCTTAAATGCTGAAATTATTTCTGAAGATTTGAAAAACACTTTTAGAGCAAATGGTGTTAGATTAACAAACCATGCAACTGTTGATAAAAAAGATGACGATAAATGGAAAATAAATGATGAAGAGAACTATGAAATAACAAAGGTTGCTCCAGAGAATAGAACACCATGGCTTAGGGTTTTAAAAGTATGGGCTGCACAGTGTCCAAAAGATTATTGTGGTGATTGTGAGGATCATGCAATACTAAGAGAAGCACTTATGAGGGCGTTGCACGTTTCTGGAGATTGTGCCTTTGTTGCAGAGCACTACAAAAATTATTGGGGTGGTGGTCACGTCTTTAATCTGGTTAAATATCGGAACAAATGGAGAGTCATGGATTATGGCCCTATGGGAAGTGATTTCTTAACAAACTGGAACCAACACGAACCCGATAATATATGGAATGACGAGAAAGGAGTATTCTTTTGCCCGGATGCAAGAGATAATTGTGTAGGAAAGAGAGCTTGTGATAAGAAAAAGCCACCCAAAAACTATGAAAACAATTTCGACTGCCCCCTTGAAGAGAATAAATTAGAAAGTGTGCCTTCCAAACAACAAACATACAGGATAGATTTATGTCCATAGGATTGATAACATGAAAAAAAGAAAAGATATAATCGCATGGCTGTTGGTTTTTATAGTAGGAATTATATTTTTTGGAACACAAAACGCCCACGGAAGTGAGTATTTTTATCAAGGCGATATAACCATAGATTCTGTTAATGGTAAGGTTAATGTAAATAATAATACAGCAAGGGTTTCTTTTCAATATTCTCTTATAAATGAAGGGGATAAACAAGAAGTTGTGAATTTAAATTCTTTTGTACCTTCCGCAGAAATTTTTATAGGTTATAGGAGGTTAACAACTTCTCTAATTTTCAGACCAAATGAAAGAAAAATAATAAATGTAAGTTATTTTACGCCTATTAAAAATAGTGGCTCTTTAAAGGCTCTCTCAATAGACCCTATAATTACCTTCAATGATAAAATTAATTCTAGGCCCGTTAATACATTTACTGTTAAAATCCTATTGCCAAGTGGTATTAAAAATATTATCACTTCCAATAAAGAATATTCTGGGAAAGGTGTTGAAGGTGGAAGAGTATTTTATTTATGGCGAGAAAAAAATGTTTATCCAACAACATTAACTGTAAAATGGAGCACTCTTGATATTAATTTGAATATCGTGAAAAATGCTTTTCCACAAAAGATAACCAAACCAAATCAAAAAATAACTGTAGGGTTAACAATAGAGAATAAGGGAAATGAGGATGTAAATAATATTATACTTATTGATAATTATAACCCCTACGAATTTGAACCTGTTAGCCCTTTAGATGAGTTTGTTGAAACAGAAAACATCAGAAGCGATCCTAGATTACTCTGGACGAAAAAAATTGAAAAAATAAAGCTAAACGAAGTAAAAACTGTTAGCTATTCAATAAAGTATATTGGTGATACAGAGCAGATATATGACTTTAATTTAAAGCCCTGCACAGTTCTATTTAATAATCAATTGGTGGCAGTATCCAATGAGGTGACCCTTAGTAAGATGGTGGGGGCAAAATCAATTCAGAAAAAAATTTCAGAAAAACCAAAGGTCTCAGAAGCTAAAGAAAAACCGAAAACCCAAACCCACTATCCTGTATTAATACTAGGCGCAATTATTGGAGTATGTATAATGATCTTTCTGGCATTAAAACTGAAAAA
>CAZQER010000087.1:0-3011 GCA_964592095.1 uncultured archaeon | reverse complement strand
ACAAAACCAAACAATAATGATGTGGAAACCCTGTAGTCACTAAAACCCAATGGTTTAAATATGGGAGAGATTATTTTTCCGATAATTCCCGCATAACTATTCTCGGACCCATATTCAACTCCCACCGGAAGTGATGCCAATAACCATATTATTATTATAGTTGCAAATATAATTGTTCCAGCCTTTTTAATAAATAAATAACCCCTCTCCCACATATGTATTACTGCCCCTCTCAGGGTTGGCATTCTATATGGTGGCAATTCCATAACAAATGGCGAGGATAAATCCTTAAATAGTGTATTTTTAAAAATTAAACCCATAATGATAGCAACTACTATACCAAGTATATACAAAGAATAAACGATCATATCTCCATTATCGGGAAAGAATGCGGCCGCAAATAGAACATAAACAGGTAATCTTGCACTACACGACATGAATGGATTTATAAGTATCGTCTGTATCCTATCTTTTTCATTTTCTAAAACTCTAGTAGCCATTATTCCTGGAACATTACAACCAAATCCTAACAGTAATGGTATAAAACTCTTCCCATGCAAGCCTATTTTATGCATTGCTTTATCCATTACAAAGGCAGCCCTTGCCATATATCCGCAATCCTCCAGGATTGCAATTATAAAGAAGAGCATAAATATGAATGGAATAAATACAAGAACGGAGCCAACCCCGGAGATTATTCCATCATATATCAGAGATATAAGCCATGAGGGTGCATTCATCGAATTTAAAAAATTCTCTGAAAAAGTACATAAAAATCCAAAGAATTCATCTATATAATTAGAGATAGGAGATGCTATTTCAAATGTTAACTTGAATATTAAAAACATTATAGTTAAGAAAATCGGAATTCCGAGAAATCTGTTCATAACAACTTTATCAATCCTGTCCGAGATGGAGATTCTATCAGATTTTTTTTCAACACTTTCCTTGATAATCCCATGAATAAATCCATATCTTGAATCTGCAATTATACTCTCTGTATCCTCACCAAATATCTCCTTCAGGTGATTTCTTATCTTCTGAGCCTTTGTTATTACCTTTTCACCATTTTCTATATCCTTTATCAGATTTATAATCTCTTTATCATTTTCAAGTAATTTAAGGGCAATCCATCTATGGTTATATTTTTTATCCAAAACTATACTCTCATCAATAAATTCCTTCAGTTCATTAAGATGCTCTTCAAGTTCTTTTCCATATATGACTATTGGTTTATCTGATTTATCTCTTTTCCCTTTCTTCTCATTTTCATAAATCTCTATTATTTTATCCAATAGATTCTCTATACCAAATCCCTTGGTTGCCGATGTTTCAACAATCTCCGTGTTCAAATAATAAGAAATCCTTTCCGTATCTATTTTTAAATTTTCTTTTTTTACCAGATCAATCATATTAAAATCGAGAATCAGATTTGCATTTAACTCTATCAATTGTATAGCCAGATAGAGATTTCTTTCAAGATTTGTTGAATCTATAATATCAACCACGACATCTGGTCTTTCATCAACAACATAATTCCTCGCTATCAACTCTTCAATTGAATACGCAGTTAAACTATATGTCCCAGGTAAATCAACTATTTCTATTTTATAATCTTTATATTCCATATATCCCTCCTTCTTTTCAACCGTTTTCCCGGGCCAGTTTCCCACATGCTGTCTTGAACCAGTTAAACGATTAAACAAAGTGGTTTTCCCGGAATTTGGATTCCCTATCAATGCAACCCTTATCTTTTTCTCCCCCATTTTTTCTTCCAATTTTATTTTATTTAATTAACAAATGCTAACAATGATTTTATTGGCTTGTCCTCTGCCTATACCAATCCTTGAATCAAGAACCTTAAGAATTATAGGTCCTGAGACATCATTTCTTATCACATCAATCTTTGCACCCTCATACAATCCCAGATCGTATAATCTTTTTTTTAAACCCCTCCCACTCGATATTGAAATAATCTTCACCCTCTTGCCATCTTTAACCATTGTTAATGGGATACCTTTACCAATATCTGACCTGCTTCCAAGCATTTTATATTTCAACTATGATGTTTGATGCCTCCTCTTTTCTCAGCGATAGATGATAACCTTTTATCACCACATCTATTGGGTCACCCAGAGGCGCAATCCTCTCAATCTCTACAATAGAACCTTTTACGAGACCCATATCCAACAATCTCCTATGAATTGTTCCAGAACCCTTTATTTTAATTATGGTGCCTTTCTGTTTTGGTTTCAATTTATCCAATGAGGTCATGTTCTTGTTTGACATCTTATTGAATTTATTTATTAAATTTAGGTACCCCTAATAATCCTATATTATATTTATTTTTAGGTATATAAAAAATCTATCTTAAAAAGTTTAGGAAAATTAGAGAAATCTAACTTTCCTTGACATGCTCACATACATATTCTCCAGTAATGCAGAATTCCTTAAAATGCTCAAGCCATTTTGGATATATCGGTGCCTTTTTAACGAAGTTGACAAACTTTGTCAATTGCTCAATTGTCTCTGAGCTTAGATCATGCTCCAATTTACATGCATCCCTCTCAGCAGTCTTCTCAGAGATTAGAAGTATACTAAGAAATGCTTTTATGGCATCGTGTCTTGTTTTTACTACTTTGGCTATCCTTTCACCCTTTTTTGTTAGTCTAACACCACCATACCTCTCATAGTTAACCAAACCAACATTATCCAATTTCTTTAACATCTCCGTAACACTTGGTGGTCTTACATCAAGCTCCCTTGAGATATCCTTTGTCCTCGCATAACCCTTTCTCTCAGTAATATTATATATTGCCTCTAAATAATCCTCAACATTCTTCGAATACATTTTTGATTTTTATTAGATTATTTTTACTAAATTTTAGGGTGGTTTAAAATAATAAGGTAATGAGAATATAAAAGTTGGGATCATATCATACTCCAAGAATTTGTAGGTTACATCGGCAAAACTCGGAGAGTTTTGTCTGAGTCAAGACTGTTCTACAGTC
>CAZQER010000086.1:0-3012 GCA_964592095.1 uncultured archaeon | reverse complement strand
AATAATGAAAAATTATCACGATAAATAATGGAGGTGTTTTTCATAGATGATAATTAAATAATATTTAAATCTATATTATAATGATTAATCATTATAAATTTATTTATAAATTATAAAAATCAAGAATGATAACACTCAAGATAAAGGATATCGAAAAATTAAAAAAGAAGATAGGAAAAAATAATTTGCTTATCGTGTGCGGATTGTGTCCATATTGGAATTTTTCAGTAGATGAAATAGATAATTTAGCAAAAAGATTGGATGCAGAAATTCTAAAATTACCAGCAATCTGCAACAGACCTGAGATAGATATCAAAAATTTGAATGATTACGATAACATACTGGTATTCAGTTGCGGGGCTGGAATCCAGATTGTTGCAGAGACAATAGATATGGAAGTAATTCCCGTAGTAGATACCACGGGAATAGGTGCTAAACTTAAGGATAATGTAGAAATTTATTGTAAGGCATGCGGAAACTGTATCTTGGATTTAACTGCAGGTATATGCCCAATAGCAAGATGTCCCAAGAGTTTGTATAACGGTCCATGTGGCGGTGTTCAGGATGGTAACTGTGAACTCGGTGATAGAAAATGCGTATGGGTTCTAATATTCGAGAGAATGAAGAAATTTAATCAATTAGATGATTTCATAAAGGTAAGAATTCCTGAAATGAGATAAAATGAGCAAACTCTCAGAAAATTTAGGTAAGAGATTTATATATACCTCAGAAATTGCTCCACCGAAGGGTACAGATCTAACAAAATTTAAGGAGGAACTAAAGGCATTAAAGAAAATATATCCAAAACTCTGCGGTATAAATGTTGTAGACATACCTGGAAGTATATTGTTGATGAGTTCTATAGGTGCAAGCATTATGGTAAAACAGGCCGGTATGGATCCCATATACCAAGTTACATGCAGGGATAGAAATGTTTTTGGTTTACAGGCCGATCTGCTAACAGCATCAGCATTCGGAATTGAAAACATTATTGCACTTACAGGAGATCATCCATCATGCAGAAGTAGTGACCATCCAAAGGCTAAACCAGTATATGATTTAGATTCAACATCTCTTATAGAATGTATGAAGAGAATGAATAAAGGAGCGGATATGGCGGGTAATAAATTATACGGTAAAACAAACTTCTTCATAGGTGCTGCATTGGCACAAACACCAAAACCCATAGAGCCTGAAATCTATAAAACAAAAAGAAAATTAGATGCGGGTGCACAATTTTTCCAGACACAGGCAGTATTTGACACAAAACAGATGTGGAACTTTTTTGATAAATACGAAAAGACATTCAATGAGGATATAAGAAAGAAGGTTCTTGTAGGTCTGGTCTCCTTGTACGATTATGAAATTGTAAAGTTCATAAAAACTATACCGAATGTGATAATCCCGGAAAAAATAGAGAGGAGGATAAAGAATGCAAAGGATGCGTTCATAGAGGGTACCGATATAACCATTGAATACATAGATGAATGTAAAGAGCAGGAGGTTGGCGGTGTGCATGTAATGTCCGCTGGCAATACAGATACTCTTATAAGGGTGTTTGAAAAATGTTAAATAAAATGAAGAAGATTTTAATATATATAGCTCCAGAGAAGCATGCAAGCCTTTTTGATATAATTGTTGCATATAATGCAGATACAGATGTTGTAATTCCCTATAACAATATTTCCATAGACGATATAAGGGAGATAGTTCATAATTCCGTCTTTACCAGACCTCCTGAAGAATTAAAAAATACTGCCATTTTTATAGGAGGTCATGACGTAAACAAGGCTGAAGAAATGCTAAATGAAATTATAAAGGCATTCAATGAATTACCTCCAACCCTCAGGGTTTCAATTGCTATTGATCCAGATGGGGCATATACAACATCAAGCGCGTGTGTGGTAAAAATAAGGAATAAATTCAAATCACTCTCCGGAAAAAATGCCACAGTTCTTGCAGGAACAGGACCCGTTGGTCAAAGGGTTTCAGTTCTACTTGCAATAGAGGGCTGTAATGTTAAACTAACATCAAGAAAATTGGACAGGGCAAAGGATTCATGTAATATAATCAAAAAGAAATATGATCAGAAAATAATACCTGTTGAAGCAAGTGATGATGAAACCATAAAGGAGGCAATAAGGGATTCGGATATTGTTGTTACTGCAGGTCCCGAGGGTGTTGAAATCCTTCCAGAGAGGATCTGGTCAGGTGTTGATAGAATAAATGTAATGGCTGATGTAAACGCAGTCCCTCCCTATGGAATAGGCGGGCTTAAAGTAATTCATAAAGATGTTGAAATAAAGGGGAAGATAATAATAGGGGCAATATCAATAGGAAATCTCAAAATGAAAACTCATCTGAGATTGGTTAAGGATTTATTCAATAGAAATAATCAAATCTTTGATTTATTAAAAATTTATGATTTGACAAATAGAATAAATAATGTTTGATAAATATGGACGAAAAAACAGCAGTTATTGTTATTGATATGCTGAATGACTTTTTGTATGGAAAATTAAAGTGTGAACGATGTCATAGGATTATCCCCTGTATTGATAAATTACTTGTAAGTGCAAGAGAGAGGGGGATTCCAGTTATCTATGTGTGTGATGCCCACAAAAAGAATGATAATGAATTCAAGAAATGGCCACGGCATGCAGTTGAAGGAACCAGAGGTGCTGAAATTATAAGCGAATTAAAACCATTAAAAGGAGATTATATCATCAAAAAAACCAGATATTCGGGATTCTTTAATACAGAACTCGAAAAACTACTGAAAAAATTAAATGTTGAATGCCTGATAATTACTGGAATTCTTACAAATATCTGTGTGCAGCATACCGTTGCAGATGCATTTTTTAGAGATTATAAAACAATCATACCAAAGGAATGCACTGAAGCACTATCTGATAAAATAAAAAAAGATTCATTTAATTTTATGAAGGATATGTATAATGCAAATATAATCTCAATTGAGGATATAATATAAGTTGCGACGGGCAGAAGCCC
>CAZQER010000085.1:0-3038 GCA_964592095.1 uncultured archaeon | reverse complement strand
AAATTTTTCATTTAATGTTCTTATCAGTTGTTATTTTAGAAATGTTCATTCCGAGATACAGTGCAGAAACAATTCCAAATATTGACGGAATCAGATAGAAGAAAACCCTGTTCATTATTGTGCCCATTGCTGCAAATTCTCTGTTTACATAGATATCGGAGCAGGATGATATGATACTAAATAATTCTACAGATGTCCATTCCCATATTCCCAACGCCCCTGGAAGTAATGGTAAGAAGGATATTGCAGAGACCATGGTTTCAACAACAAGTACTGTGGTTAATGAAACCTTTACCCCCAACGCCATGAATGATAGATATAACCTTAATATTCTCAATCCCCATACGAGTATGGAAACTGTTATGCCATAAACAATTACATGGTTGTCAAGCATGTGTAGTTTTATGGCCCTGTTAAACCTGTTTGTGATATCATCAAATTCATCTCTGAGTCTTCCCGTATATCTCCTAAAAAAAGGGAGTACAGAAATGATTTTGGTCATTGTCCTCAAAAATGTTACTGAATATGTTCTTTTATATGCAACACTTACAACTATGAGGAATAAAATAGTGAGGATTAACATCAAGAGAAGAAGTGTAAATGAGATAAATAATGGAACGCCGTTGGATATTACAATAAATATTGAAATGAGAATCATTAGAAACAGAGGGAATATTTCCAAAAATAAATCCACTATTACCGATGATGCGGATGTCGGCATATCCACATTATCCATTTTGTATAGAATGTATGCCCTTATTGGTTCACCCCCGGCCAAACCAACGGGAGTTATATTGTTTATGAGATATCCAACAAATGCTGCGGGGATAATATTCTTCACGGATACATCCGAATTCCTCAGTACTATCCGCCATTTAAGTGCAGAGAGCAACATTATGAAAATTTGAAGTATAAAGAGAATGGTTAAATAAAAAATCAAATCTACAACTGGTATTTCAAACAACTTATCCTCAATCTTCCGTATATCCAATGTATGAAATAGCAAAATGATAAGGGTTATTCCTATAAAAAACAGGATTGCTGTTCTTTTCTCCATTTTAATTATATTTATATTGTTTAATAGAATAACTTTATACTTTTCCCTTTTTATTTCCTTTAAGAATGAAAATTTCAGTCATAATTCCTGCTTATAATGAAGAGAAGAATATAGGTGATTGTCTAAAATCAATTAGAGAAAACAGGTATAGTGATTTTGATATTATTGTTGTAGATGCAGGCTCTTCTGATAAAACAGTTGAGATTGCAAAGAGATATGCTGATAAGGTAATTGTGGCAAAAACATCTGCTCCTGGTCCTGCGAGGAATATTGGCGTACGTAATACGGATGCTGAGATAGTTGCATTTACAGATGCCGATACCATTGTAAGCAAGAACTGGATTGAAGTAATTGCGAAAGATTTTTCAGATCCTGATGTAATTGCTGTTGGAGGGGTTTTAAAGCCATTGAATCCAAGATTTATTGACAAGATTATGTTTAAAATAAATTCTGACCTGTGGTATAGATTTACTGCATTTTTTGGTTTTTATCAACTTGGAACTCCAAATTGTGCATATAGAAGAGATATCTTCATTAGGATGAATGGTTTTAATGAAAAACTTTCAATGCTCGAGGATACGGAACTATCACTGAGGGTAGGTAAAGCAATGTTGGGTAAGATAATCATTGATAAAAATTTGATTGTATATAACTCCACCAGAAGATTCAGACAAGAAGGATATATAAGGGTATTCTTAAGATATGTAAAGGAGTATCTCAATATGTTTACAAAGAAGGATATTAAATCCGCCCACTTTGATACCATAGAACATTAATTTTTAATGTTATATTTAATCAAAGCAAGAATTCTCTTGGTGTTTTACCTGATTTCAGAAATCTTTTTATAATTGAGATGTATAATTTGCCTGTTTGGTAGGAATATTTCCTGAGCTTTATCTCTTCTATTAGTTTGCCTATTAACTCATAGCGTTCCCGTGGAGTAAGTTTTTTTAATGCTGAATCCATAGAATTTATTATAGATTTTAACTTTAAAATTTCGCTTTAACTCTCAATTTAGAGGATTATGCGAATGAAAAGTTCGGTTAATAGGCGTTGCGACGGCAGGAATGCCCAAATTTCGCCTCGCAAAATATGAAACTCCAAAATAATAAAACCCTCCAAAACCCCACAACACCCTTTTAATTCATGCTCGGCGAAACTTCGTGCAACAGGAGATTAAGCGGTTCGACTTCGCTTCGCTCGTCTCACCCAAATCCCTTTCATGACTTCGCTTAATCCCGATATGTTATACGCAATCACTCGGGCACCTTTAGAAAAATAAAAACACCACCCTATTTAATTTTGGGCGGGGCGCTTTGTTTCATTTAATTTTTCATCAAATACAGTCATGATCTCGTCAAGTAAATTAAAAATTTCTCTTATTTTTATTTCTGCATCTTCAATATTTTTTACTTCAAATGGATAGAATTTATCAGAATGGAGATATTTATTTCTATATTCAAACCAAAGAGTAGAAATTTTATTATGCAATGCTGGACTTTTATCTTTATAATAATCAAAATATTGTTTTCTAAAGCTCTTTAAATATTTACCTACTAAAGCTATTGTTGGTTCTTCATTATAAATTTCTCTTGATATCAATCCTAACTCTAGGAATAGTTTTATTAAAAAACCTTCAGCAACAATACAAAAACTTCTTATGAGTGTCTTATAATTGTTAATATTAGGATGTTTATCCTTGATGGTAGAATATATTATAAGTCCATCTTCCAATTCTTTAACATCTATACCATCAAGAAAATCGTAAACCTTTTTAGAAACATAAGATACTATATCCAATCCAATAAATTTTCGTAGAAATTCATCGTAAGATACTTTATTGACTATTAATTGCTTTCTATTTATTTTATTTTTTTGTTTAAATTTTCTTAATTCTTCTTCTACAATCTCGATTGCCTTATCACTTAAAGTGTTTGATTTTCCAGAAATAGAAAACACAGCACTTTTTTCTTGTACTATG
>CAZQER010000084.1:0-3060 GCA_964592095.1 uncultured archaeon | reverse complement strand
CAATATCCCTCAAAACATTCGGGTCTTCACCATCCTTAAGTTGTTTCTCAATCCACTCGATCATCTCATACCTCCTCTTCATCTCCCTGATTCTCTTTCTCCTCATGTATTCCAAATAGATTATAACTACAAAAAAAGAAATCACAATGAATACAAATATATAGGTTGCAAGATTACCCTCCTCTTTTCCCGGTTCAGGTTTGGTTGTCGTGGTTGATTCTATCGTTTCGGTTGTGGTCGTAGTGCCTAACTCACAATCTGGGTCCTCTTCTGTAAGACAGTCTGGATCACAAATTCCATCCTTTATACCATCACAGTAATTATCCCTCCCACCAGATGGGCAGTCTTTTGGACAATTTCTATAGTTTTCTCCTGAATCACATGCCCCATTATTGTTACAAAATTCTGTAACATAAAATGAATATGATGCATTATTATAACCAAAATTCCTGCTTTCAGCAGTTGCAAATATAACATACTTTCCATTCATCCTTGGTATAAATTCAGCTCTATTACCTTCAAAGTTTATATCCGCCACCATTCCTTCAGGGGTTACTACATAGCCAGATACTGTAGATTCAACCCTCTCGCCATTTACATAAAATTCAGCTGTTATACAAACAAAATCCCTGTGGAATTCATTTGTTTTTTCAGTACATTCTTTATCAGAGTAGGTGCTAATATCGAGATAAATAACCATTCTCTTGATCAAATCCTCTGGTAGTTTGGAGTAATATTCGCCATATTTTTCTATAGACAGATTAGCATATTCACCTGCCTTCTCATATTCGCCAGCCTTTAAATAGAATTTTGCAGCATATTTTGATTTTACTGCTGCTGCGTAAGAGCTTGATTTCTGAATGAAGCGAGCATATTTATCCCCTATTTCCCTGTAAAATTCCTTTTTTTCTCCCTCTTCCAGATATTCAGCTGCCTCTAGGTAACAGTCTGCAGCAGAACTCCATGAACCCATACATGGCGCATAAAAGATTTTATCGCATAGGTTCAACCACCCATCCATCACCTCTCCCTTGCTCTTCTTTAATCCCAATTCAAGAGATTTGTTGTAGAAATATATTCCATAGTTTAGTATACAGTGTTGAATCGAAAAGTTAACGCCTCTCTCATATTCACGGGATGCCTTCAGATATTCCCCATTAGCCTCATAGCGTTCAGCGTTTTCCATATAACCTAATATTCTGTTTTCATAGTTTTCTTCCATTGAATGGACTATACTCAATCCCGACAATAATGTTATTATAACCCACACCATGATAGTTTTTATCTGCATTTTATCAAGAGCATTCATTTCTACATTTATCTGCTATTCCATCTATACAATAATCCTGTCTTATAGCGTAAGTATTTCCATACTTTCTTACCAGACAATCATAACATTCTTTAGGAGTAATAACATGTATTGATCTTATTATTCCCAATTCATGTTCGTTAGATTTCATGATACCAAGTATCCATAGGCAATAAACCGGTTCATTACTTTTACATTCCTTCTCTTCGCCAGCTAATGCATTTGGACAATCAATTTTTTCTTCATGTTCCGTAGGTTCAAATATACCATTCAATAAGGTTACATCAGTCATATCTTGGGTTGGTTTATATTTCAATGATTGAGTGGATTTGCCATAACTAAGGCTTGAAGGATTTATTTCCAGATCATATATCTTGGATTCCTTCCTTGAACCTGGGGTTAATTTTATTGTTGGGTCACCGAAGAGAATCATACTTTTTTTGCCAAGATTGTTCTTAATGCATCTTCCTATTGACTCCTTTCCAGAGGCGAAATCTTTAAATTTAAAGGGTAATCCCATTAATAGGAGATCCTCGGTGCTACCCAGATACGCCAATATACCTCTACTGGACTGTACAAACACGTCCTTATCGTTACATCCAATATTAAGGAAGATCGTGGAATGCCATCGCTTATCAAAACTAGGTATTATGCCCCCGCCATGAGCATAGTTTATAAAAACATCCACGTTTTCAATTTCAGGTTCATTGTAGGTTTCTATAAAACCTAAGAAGTCATAACTACTGAAGTCCTTTTCGTTATGTTTTACCAATTTACCACAATCTTTGAAGCAGCCGTTAGTCCACTGACAGGGAAAAGATTCACATTCTTGAGTGGATAAAACCCTGTTAGTCTTTGTAAATTTATCGTAGAAGACTCCCCTCATCATCATGGCGCTCTCCATTGATAATATATCTAAAAATCCCATCTCCCAGTGTGACTCTAAACCAAAACGCCCGAACCCAAATTCTGGATCAGAAAAAATACCCCCCTTTGTATCTGCTATCTCGTAATCACAGGAGGGTCCTTCAGAACAGCTTCCACAGGTGCGAACAGGTATTGTATCCCCATCCGCAAAGTATACAAGGTATTGATCCTTCCCACTTTTAAGATTTATGTCTAGACCCATACCTTTAAGTTTATTCAGCTCATTTTCAACATCCTTCTCTATTTCACTGCATTTCTTACCACCTTCAATAAAGAGTATAACCCCATCCTTATAAGCAGAATATATGGAAGCGAGAATGGCGTATTTATCATCCTTATCAGTTATAGCAACTATCGGTGGATTAGGCTTCTTTTCAGATATAAATTCCTTTGTTGCTTCTTCACCTGTTACAGTCTTTATTGATATATCTGGATTGATTGCTTTCAACAGTTCCTTATCTGTTGAAAATGGAATCCCCTTCCAGGCGGCATACCATGCGTTGTATGCAATATCTGGCATGCTATCAGTAGAAAAGATTCCCTCTGTTGGTTTCTTTTCTTTCCAGTAAGAAAGTAAAAGATCCTCTGTAGATACATCTTGAGTCACTTCAACAGTGGGATTATAATAAGCATCAACAACCAGAACTGATTTTGGCTTATAATCCTCAATAAACCAATTTATATTTTCATAATCTCCGTCTATTAGTAACGGCACATCCTCCTTTTTTGCTATAGGCAAAACAGAGAACACCGATGATAATCTATCTGAAACTATAATCAAATCAAAGTCTATAATCTCGATTGGGCCACCATACTTAAATTCC
>CAZQER010000083.1:0-3073 GCA_964592095.1 uncultured archaeon | reverse complement strand
TAATTTTAATACACTGTTGTTCAATATCTTATATGACCAACAATTTTAGGAGGATTATCAAGGAGACATTTCCTATACTGATTTTTACTACAATAGGTGGAGTGACAGCTGGTGTGGTCTTAGAGAATGTAAAACATGATATAATAATAAAAATTCCAGGTTTGCTCATACTCCTGCCAGCAATCCTTGGTAATAGGGGAAATATAGCTGGTACTCTTGGCTCAAGGATTGCTTCAGCACTCCATTTGGGTTTAATTCCTCCAGAAATGAAATGGAGTCATACCCTTTCTGAAAATATCTATGCATCAATATTGCTTAATGTTGTGATGTCCTTTCTCTTGGGAATAATTGCATACTATGCATATATTTTATTTGGACTTCCCGGAGAAGTAAGTGTACTTCAATTGACACTTATATCGCTTATTGGAGGAACACTTGCTGGTATAATACTTGCTGCACTTACTGTTTTACTTGCAATATATACATTTGCTCATGGTCTTGATCCTGATAATATTCTAATTCCATTGGTTTCAACGGTAGGGGATATAATAACAATAATTTGTCTTATAGGTGCAGTTTTGATTGTGGATATGATATTGTAATGTATATTTAAAATAAATCGATATAATAAATAATAATTACAAAATGACAGAACAGGATGTCGATGAGATAGTTGATAGAGCCATTTCCCAAAAGAGGAGTGTTAAAGACATTCTTACTGAAATGCGTGATACATCTGAACTAATGGTTGACTTGGCATATTCTGCTTTATTGACCAATAGTAAAGAGATTGCAGAGGAGGTGCAGAAACTTGAAGCAAAGATGGATGACCTTCAGTATGAGATTGAGGGTATGCTTCTTTTATCTGCAAGAACAAGAGAAGATGCTGCTGATTTGGCTGGTATTTCACATGTAGCCCTTGCTGCAGAAAATATTGCAGATTCTGCAGACGATATAGTAGATGTTGTTCGGAGGGGTATTGGAGACCACCCAATCTACAGGTCAATGTTGGGCGAGAGTACAGAGCAAGTGGCAAGACTAAGGGTTTCAGAAATATCTGAATTGGCAGGTAAAACACTGGGTGAATTAAGGCTATCTAAGAGTATTGGTTGTTATATAAGGGCAATAAGAAGAGACCATACATGGATTTATAACCCAGATAAGGATACGAGAATACTGAAGGGAGATATATTGATTGTTAAGGGAGATGCACAGAGTATAAATAGTCTAAAAGAACTCCTCTAAATCTTCACTGGCGATTTTTTTGGTATTTTTATTATTATGCTGTCCCCAACAGAGAGTATATCCTCTTTAGGAATCCTTTTTCTTCCAATCTTTATTCCTAATAAATTAGAACTATCTAAGAGAACTCTTGAAACCCTTCCTACTCTATTACCCGCTTCGTCAAACACATCCTTTTTGGAGTACATCTTTATAAGTCTCTCTCTTGCCCTGATTTCATCTATAAAAAGATACTTTGTGAAATATATCACGGCGAGGAATGTTAGTATTCCTATTAGTGTTGATAGAATAAATTTTTCTAATTGAAATGGTGATAATGGTAGATATATGGTAGCAGCAGGTTTGAGTATTAGATAAATCAAGAAACCAAAGGATAACAATATAAGGTCTCTTCTTATTCCAAGATATCTTTTTACACTTAACTCATCTATAATCCTGCCTATAACAGATACAACAAATGCAATTAATATCATATCTGCACCTGCAACAAAAAATACAGCAATTGCCTCCATAATATCTGGTGGTTTTGTTCTGTCAAATTCTAAATAACCATTCAAAACCCCCCACGAAAAAATGATAAAAGATATAATATAGGTAACAGTACTTATCTTTTCTATAGAGAGCGACTCAAGGAAGTTTGAGAGTCTTGAAAATACCTCCTCCTCAAGTCCAAGACCCTTTATCAAAAAATAAGCTCCGAAAAATGCAAGCATAAAACCCAATGCAATTGAAAGCGCATTAAGTAATACACCAATAGAAAGAATCATTATTGCCAATCCTGGAATACCAAAAACCAAACGGGCAAGATCCGGGTCTTCCTCAACCTCTTTTATAAACTGATTTATCTTGAAATAAGCCTTTTCAAGTTCGATACTTTGTCTTACTACAATAGTCCTTATAGAATTTATCTTTACACGAGAGGATATGATAGGAATAATCTGTTCATCCTCAGTACCATCTGTTACCAAGATCACCCCATCTGGATTAAACATATTTAGAATCCTATCAAGTTGCTTTGCAATTTTTGTATCAGATGTTATGCCTATGTATTTATCCCCAGTTAGTGTTACAACCTTGGTATTTAATTCTCTTGCAAGTTTTACTGCTCCAAAGATGGCATTTACATCACTATCTTCTGGATCCTTTATAGCAAGTTCCTTGGCAACATTTATATTCTCCCTTACACCAACAATAGGGCCTTCTATTCCAAGTTTTCTTCCAATATCATTATCTCTATCAACGCACAAAATAAGTGTTTTTGGCATGGTTAAATATTAACAAGATCTGTTAAATAATGTGTATGGTGGGCACGTCTGAGGGTGGATATATCTTCCCAATGTTGGCTACCTGGGTCCCTTCTCACTACCGCTACCTCACCAGCATTGTCCACCATGGTTAGGGCTGCTCCCGCCAAGGCCTGACCCGATTCCCATAGCGACAAATCCGATGAGACGATAGTTCATAGTTGAAGACCCAGACCAACATCAAGTTGATATATCGCCCCTCGGACTTCGACCTCTCCATAAGGACGGTTTGAGATGACAGGAGACGCCCAGCCTCCCGGTCTAGCCCACCAGTTATAAATATGGATTCTATAGCAAAAAATTGTTCTATCCACCCACATACCTAACACCTTTAAATTGGTACAATAGTAATGTGTTTCAGGTGGATAGAATGAGCAACCTATCGATTAAAGAATGTAGGTGGATTATAAAACAACGCTTGCGAGGTGCAAGCGTGACATGGATATGTGAAAATGCAAGAATAAGTCGATATACGTCAGACCGTGTGAAAAGTAATTACATAAACGTGTTTAATAATGTTTAGATGG
>CAZQER010000082.1:0-3088 GCA_964592095.1 uncultured archaeon | reverse complement strand
GAATATAATAGAAATTGAGGTTTATATCTTGGGATAAAATTGAATTATTCAACAAGCAAAAAATACCATTAAATCTTTAAATTCACAAGCAATTCCCTCGCCCTGTTGACATTGATATTATTCTCCTTTATTAATTGCTCTGCAATTATATCTATTTGTTTCCCTTTAGCACCTGCTATCATTGCAATATTTTTTGCATGGAGTTTCATATGCCCCTTTTGGATGCCTTCAGATACAAGTGCCCTTAATGCTGCAAAATTCTGTGCTAAACCCACCGCAGCCATTACCTCTGACAACTCTCCTGCAGTCTTCACATCAAGAATCTTCAATGATAATTTAGCCAAGGGGTGTATTGTTCCACCACCAACAATACCAACTGCTAAGGGAATTTCTATTCTACCGGTTAGATATTTTCCGTTCTTTTTCCATTCAGTTAATGGTTTATAGACTCCATTCCTTGCAGCATATGCGTGAGCACCGGCCTCTATAGCCCTTGTATCATTTCCTGTCGCAATGGCAACTGCCGTTATACCATTCATAATTCCTTTGTTATGGGTTACTGCCCTATAGATGTCATTATTTGCGAATTTATATGCGAGGATTATTCTATCTGCTGTTTTTTTACCGATAATATTTAGAGGTATCTTAACTTCAGCCTTTGCAATTCTCTCAGTTGCAAAGTTTGATATAATTCTAAGATTTACATCACCATTTGTTATTTTTTCTATATATTCACCTACAGCCTCACACATCGTATTTACTGCATTTGCCCCCATGGCATCTCTCACATCAACAAATATATGGAGAATTAACATATCTTTTATAATTCTGGTTTCAATTCTTTTTGCGCCTCCGCCGAGTTTTATTAGTATTGGATCCTGTTTGTTGGCAATATCCAATATCCTGCCCTTATTTTTCAGAATAATTTCCTCTGCCTCTCTTAAATCCTTGGCAATTATTTGTACCTGACCTATCATAATTGGTTCAGTACTTGATGTTCTGAACCCATTGCCTTCTCTGGCAATTTTTGCTGCATTTGATGCTGCTGCTATTACTGATGATTCCTCAGTTACCATAGGCACCAAATAATCTCTATCATTTATTCTAAAGTTTACTGCTATTCCAAAAGGCATTTCAAACTTACCTATAACATTCTCCACCATCCTGTCCGCATCTTCAATTGAAATTCCTCTTCTTAGAGGTGCAATATCTTTATCATCAAGAGATGCAAATTCCTTAACCTTTTGAATCCTTTCCTCAATGCTCAATTTATAAAATCCCGAAATTCTGGAATCCCTTTTAGTATGCATTTTATATCTTTAACTGTAAGGAATAATATATTTTTATTATGAATGATGAAAAGTATAAAAAACTTCAGGAAATTGTCTCAAAATACGATAAAGCGGTAATTTCATTTTCTGGAGGTGTTGATAGCACTCTTGTTGCAAAGATTACTTATGATATCCTACATGATAATGCAATTGCAATAACTATTGATAGTAATATGATATCGGAAGATGAGATAGAAGATGCTAGGAATATGGCAAAGGAGATTGGGATAAGACATAGAATAGTAAAGGAAAATTTCCTTTTATACGGGGATGTTATAGAGAATTCAAACCAGAGATGTTATTTCTGCAAAAGACATTTTGTAAGGATTTTAAAGAGGATTGCAATGAGTGAAAATGCAGATGTTATATTTGATGGAACAAATGCTGATGATATGAAGGAATACAGACCGGGATTAAAAGCAATCAGGGAGGGCGATATTGTTAGCCCGCTGGCAGAGGTCGGTCTTACAAAGGATGAAATTAGAGAACTTTCAAAGAAATTGGGGTTATCAAATTATGCAAAATATTCGAATACATGCCTTGCGACCAGAATTCCATATGGAAGGATAATTACAAAGGAAAAACTAAAAAGAATTGAGATTGCAGAGAGGATTCTAAAAAATTTAAAGATAAGGTATATCAGAGTGAGGGATTATGATGATACGGCAATAATAGAGGCATTTAAGAAGGATTTTTCTATAATAATGGAAAACAGTGATTACATAACAAACGAGTTCAATAAATTGGATTTTACATATGTAACTTACAAAAATGGATTCAAATATTGAAAGGTTTGTTAAATCTATTGAATTTTTAAGAGAGATGTTTATGGAGATGGATAATATTATTAATCCAATCATGGGTATATCCGACTGGGACGATTCTGTTTGTATAGAGTTTGGTAAAAAGAAATTACTGATATCTATTGATGGTCCCTATACAAAAAGACTTGTAATGAAATCGGCATTGATTCATGCATCAACAGATGTCGTGGTTAAGGGCGGAAAACCGCTATTCTGCTTGGATGCACTTATAGGGAAAAGGGATGATATAATAGATATGGCTGAAAGCCTGAAGATACAGGCATTGGAAATGAGAATTCCAATTCTTGGAGGAAATACACTATTTGAGGACATAGACTCAAGATGTTCTATTGCTGTGATTGGAGAATTGCTTATAGATGAGCCTATTAGAGATTCCAATGCCAAAAGTGACGATATACTTATTCTCATAGGAAATCCAATATGGGGGAACCAGTATGAGAGAATCAAAAAGGCAAAAAATCTATTCAAAACATGGTATGAAATCCTCAATTCGGGAATAAGGATAAATGCATCAAAGGATGTAACAAAGGGTGGTTTAATACCGACAATATATGAAATGTCCCAGAAATCCGGTAAGAAATTCAATATTAATAAGGATTTGAAAGTTCCTTTAACAAGAAACCTTGATAATTTTCTTTTATCTGTTCCGAAGGAAAGCACAGATATTATTATTGAAATGTGTATGAGGAATAATTGTCCATATCATAAAATTGGTTATGTAGAATGAATGTATTTACTCATACCTCTTTTTTATTTTTTTTATCTCGTTTTTTGACGGCATCTCAGAACCAAGATATTCCAGAGTTATTTGCTTTATGGTATTTCCTTTCCTGATCGATTTTACTAAATAATAATAATCTCTACCCTTTATCTTCTTTGTCCTTACAAAAACCATAGATTTATTAATAGAGATACTGGGTTTATAAATTATAA
>CAZQER010000081.1:0-3150 GCA_964592095.1 uncultured archaeon | reverse complement strand
AAAAATGAAAAATTACATAGCGCTTATCTTGCATATAATAGAACAGTAATAGCGGGTGACCATAGACAGACAGAACCCCATAAACCATCACAGAGCAGAAAAGGTCCCAGACATAAGAGGCAAAAATCATACAGATAATTAAAGATTAATTAAAAATGGAAAAATGATTATACCAATAAGATGTTTCAGCTGTGGTAAACCCATAGCTCAGGACTGGGAGGGATATTCGAAAAGGGTGAAAAATGGGGAGAATCCAAAGGATGTTTTGGATTCTCTTGGATATACGCGATACTGTTGCAGGAGAATGTTCCTCTCTCATGCAGAAACAATAGATGAGATAATGAAATATAAAAAGTTTTAAAATGGTTGAAAAGACCGAATATACAAAATATGAGATAGCCAGACTTATTGGCGCAAGGGCGCTTCAGATAAAAATGGGTGCACCAATACTGATAAAATTACCAAAGAGTGTAAAAAGACCCATTGATATTGCAAAGTTAGAGCTTGAAAGAGGTGTTTTACCGATAACAATAAGGAGAAGGTAAAGGAGAGAATGGGTAAAGATAAGGACAAAGAAATGGATGAGGAGAGGGGGGAAGAATTACTTGTTCCATTAGATGATTATCTATCAAATGGTGTCCATGTAGGTCTGAAATATAAGATGGCCGATATGGAGGAGTTTGTATATAAAACAAGAGAGGATAAACTCTCCGTCTTTGATGTTAGGAAGATAGATGAGAGGATAAGAATAGCGGCGGATTTCATCTCAAGATATAAACCTGAGGACATACTCGTGGTTTCTAATAGGGTTTATGGAAGGAAACCAATAGAGAAATTTGCTCAATATACTGGATGCAAGGCAATAGCATCAAGATTTGTTTCTGGTACCCTTACAAATCCAAATATAAAATCCCATAGAGAACCAAAACTTCTGATTGTTACAGATCCCAGTAGTGACCAGCAGGCAATTAAAGAGGCTTCAGTTATGGGCATACCCATTGTTGCCATATGTGATACAAATACCAGAATTAGAAATATTGACTTTATTATACCTTCCAACAATAAGGGTAAGAATTCACTTGCTCTGATTTACTGGATTTTGACAAGAGAGTTTTTAAGGAGGAAGGGAATAGATAAATTTGATGCTACGCTTGATGAGTTTATATCACAGGCTGAACCACAACCCTACCTCATCAAGATGCAGGAGATACAGAGAAGGCAGAGAATGAAAAGAAAGAGGAAAAGAAAGAGGAGATAATATTTCCATAATCTCTAATATTCTACCTAATATCAATCTATATGATCTCCATCTTTAATATAATCTTTAATAATAGGGGTGTGCAAATTAAATCTCAATGGATTTAGCACTGTTTGAGTCTATAGATGCCCCTATTAGCTATTCCTCCCGACCTCTCTTAGTTAAAAGCGACTATAATAAGATCTGCGATCTCTTCAAGAGTTGTTTCAACACTTTTTATTATTTTTATTCCCACTCTATTGTTGCAGGAGGCTTATGGGTGATGTCATAAACTACTCTATTCACATAGGGAATTTCATTTGTTATCCTTGTAGAAATTCTCTCAAGAGTATCATAAGGTATCCTCGCAAAATTTGCAGTCATGCCATCAACACTCTGAACAATCCTCAACGCAATGGTATTTCTATATGTTCTTATATCGCCCTGAACACCGACAGTTTTTATTGGTAATAGAACGGCAAAAAACTGCCACAGTTCGTTTTCTAATCCAGAATTTTTTATTTCTTCTTTTACGATAGCGTCTGCCTCCCTTACAATTTCTACAGATTCTGGGGTCACCTCTCCAATTACCCTTATTGCAAGACCGGGGCCAGGAAATGGATGTCTGTAGGCAATCTCGTCCGGGAGTCCAAGTTTTTTTGCAATTATTCTTACTTCATCCTTGTATAAATCCCTTAGAGGTTCTATAATTTTTAAGCCCAATGTGGTGGGAAGTCCACCGACATTGTGATGGGTTTTGATAGTAAATGCACTCTTAATACCGCTCTCAATTCTATCTGGATAGATCGTTCCCTGTATTAGAAAGTCTGCATTAACATCTCCTGCTATCTCCTCAAAGATTCTTATGAATGTCTCCCCGATAACCCTTCTCTTTTCTTCCGGATCTTCAATGCCCTTTAATGCCTTGAAAAATCTATTCTTGGCATCTATAAACCTCAAATTCAGATCAAACTCCTTTGTAAAGATTCTTTTTATCGACTCTGGCTCGTTCTTTCTCATCAATCCGGTATCAATAAACACCGCTATAAGATTTTTACCTATTGCCCTGTATACAAGGATTGCTGCTGTGCTTGAATCAACACCGCCACTCAATGCTATGATGGCTTTTTTATCACCAATTTTTTTCTTTATCTCCTTTATAGATCCGTCTATAAAATCCTCCATCCTCCAGTTTCCTTTGCATTTGCATATATCATAAATAAAATTTCTAAATATTTTCATCCCGCTCTCCGTGTGGATAACCTCCGGATGGAACTGTAATCCATAGATTTCTCTTTCTTTATGCTTAAATGCAGCAACAGGAGAGTTATCTGTGTGTGCAAGGATTTCATAATCCTCTGGCATTTCCATTACGGTGTCAGAATGACTCATCCATACCTTCTCCTCCTTGTTTAAACCCTTTAAAATTCCATTGTGCTTCTTTACAAAAATCTTTGTAATTCCGTATTCCTTTTTCCCTATAGATTTTACCTTTCCGCCATCACAATATGCTATAAGTTGATGACCATAACAAATACCAAGCAGTGGGATTTTATGTTCCACAATATATCTCATAAAATTATTACTAAGTCTCTGACTTCCATTCTCATACACGCTGTATGGCCCTCCCGATAATATAATGCCCTTTATGTTATATTTTTTTCCATATCCCTCCAGATCCTCAAACATTACGGAAGGTTGTACAATCTCGGAATAAACAGCCAATTCCCTGATTCTTCTGGCAATGAGATGACAGTACTGCCCTCCAAAATCCAATACAAGTATACACTCTATCATCTTTATTTCTTAATTATAGTCTTATATAGAATATATCTTATTTAGATATATTACTAATAATTTATATCATTCAAAAGAGGTGGCAGAATGAACAGATATCTTGAACTATCATCGGG
>CAZQER010000080.1:0-3463 GCA_964592095.1 uncultured archaeon | reverse complement strand
AATTTTATAAATTTTATAGTAATCTATACCAATCCATTTTCCTTCAATTTGTCATACATTTTCATATATTCTGCATGACTCCATGTTAGAGGAACCACCCAGTAAACAAGATTTCTTTTCTTGTATTCATCACTCTTCATCACCCTCTCTGCCTCCTCTTTCCTCCCACCATTATAATATCTTCCAATCTCTATAGCATTCCTCTTCCATTCATTAAATCTATCCCTTGTTGAAACATGCTCGGGAATTAGACAATTGCGATTGTATTTTAGAAACCATTTTACATATTTTTCTGCATTGTCCGCCTTATCTACATCCAAATAGTATTGAGCCAACCAAGCAGTATACATAGAGTATGGTCCATAACCACCATTATTCCTCCCCGGTTCTCCATACTTTTTAAGGTATCTATTAATCCCACTTAATTCATTATCCCATAGATTCATCTCTATGTTCTTTACCGTATTTCTCATAACCGTTTCATTAATACCAATACATTTTGTAATATAAGGTGCCATTTCCGAAACATCGGCATCAACTATCTTTTTATGATTTGCCAGTTTTATAAAACGATTTTCATCGATCAATTTTCTGGAAATGCCTATCCATAAATCCCTTGCTAAATCCCTCCACTCTTCAGCCTTATCTTTCTCTTTTAAAATGGATGCTATCTTATAACTTCCTCTAATACCAGAATAGCAGGTTATGTTTACCCATACATCAAAGCCAGCCTCTATTGGTGGCCACTCATGGATACTATTTAATGAAAATAATAATCTCTCCTCGGGGAGATAATGCTCCTTTATAAATTCCATTCCTAGGTTTATAGACTTCCACGCCTTTTCTATAAATCTTTTATCTCCAGTACTTTCGTAGTATATCCGAAACATATAAAGGACTAATCCGTTACAATCTACCTGAGGAGGTCTATAGGAGGCAATATTACCCTCTCTGTCATACCTCTGAGCCCATTCTCCGGTCTCTCTCTGAACATTTATAAGGAAATTCAATGATTTCTTTACCCTTTTGTAATCTTTAATTTTGTTCATAACCCTCAAGATCAGCGCAATATCTCTAGAATAAACATAGTGATATCTTGCAGTTGGAGGAGAGGCTAAAATACCCCCATTCCGCAGATAAACCGAATCTATAACCTTAAGACTTTTCTTATATATTTTTCTCAACTGCTCCTTTTCCTTTTTTGTAAACATTTTATTTATCCTTTAAGAATATAGAAATTATCCTATCTCTGAGTGTTTTCCTTCTCTTACTCCTCTCTAATCCAATTTTTATCTTTTCCATATCAACCCTTTCAGATAATTCTGATTCATCCTTTAAAAATATCGGCTTTATTTTATCAATAAAACCCGTTTCCCTTTTCATGGGGGTTATCTTTTCTTTAATCCTAACTGTTGATAAATGCTTTGTCTCCCTCGCCCTTATGTTTACAGTAATAGGCTGTTCAACACATTCCCCCACAACAAGTGCCTGACCAACCGAGAGTTGTCTTATATCATTTTCCATTCCCGAGGTAAACCCCTCTATTGACTGACCAATGGCTCTTAAATCATTTGGATTTGTAACCTTTAGTATTATTTGTGTATTGCATTGAGAAAGCACATTTTTGTCTATCCTTGCAGGTCTCTGGCTTACAACACATAAGTAAAATCCAAACTTCCTTCCCTCAGATGCAATATTCCTTAAAATGTTTGATGATAAGACATCACCAAAGCCCCTCTCTGGACAGAAATTGTGTGCCTCTTCAACAAGAAAGAAAAATGAAGGTAATAAGCCAGATTTTGCTGCATTAAAGAGACTCCTCGCTATTTTTGTTATAATTAACTCCTGTATCTGAGGTTCTGTTCCTTTTAGATTTATTATTGAGGCTTGTCCCTCCTTTACAATATCTTCCTCTGTAATTGGTCTACCGTCAAATATTCCCGAATTTCTCAGTGTCTCTAATCCCGATATTACCTTCCACTTTGTCTTTTCCTTCTCTAATTTTACAACATTTATCAAATCCTGTATTGTATAATCCTTATCCTCAAGCCTCTTTAATGCATCATAAACAATAGATTTCTGTTTGTCTGTTAATCTCATCGGTAATATGTCAATCAATTCCTCCAAACTAAATTTAGGGTTCAATGTCAATTTATCAGCATCCGGATTGATTATAATATTTGCCGCATATTCCTTGACCTTGTCCCTATAAGATCTTGGCTTAACATTAAATTTTAGCATTGCATCATAGTCATCATTTTCATATTTCAATGTTGAATATTCACCATGAGGGTCTATAACAACTATTGGGATATCATTTTTTAGAAGTTCTTCCAATATCACAGCAACCGTGTAGCTTTTACCTGCACCAGTCTTTGCAAGAACCGATACATGTTTTCCTATTGTCTTCTGAATATCCAAATACACGGGAATGTTATGCCCCTCCAAAAGTCCTAGATATATGTTATTTTTTCTATTTTTACTTAGGCCCATTACATTCTGTATCAACTCTTTATCAGCTGAATATACCTTTTCATTTGGTTTGAACGGGCTCTTAGGTATCAATACCTGCTCATTTTGCTTATACCCTATGGTTCTGGCATCTGCAATCAAAACCTCCTCTCCATCCTGCATATATCTCTTCAAACCCCCTATTCTAGCAAGAACCCACCCGTATACCTCGTGGTTGATCTTCACAAAACTACCCTTTTCAACATCAGATGTTGATAAAAGGATTTTAAAGCTCGTAGTCTTTACCTCCCCCTCAATTGTTCCGATAAAACGAGCCATCGTTAATGATATTTGAATTGATATAAATATTTATAAGAGATATGGAAATTGAAAAATATTTAAAAATTCAGGAGGAGATGAGAAAAGATTTATTGATAGAAAATAGAATTGATAAAATTGAGAGGATTGGGGGTGTTGATCAGGCGTTTCCAAATAGAAAAAATATAATTTCTTGCATTGTTGTTTTGGATGAATATGAAATGAGTGTGATAGAGAAGAGATTTTCCATAAAGGAAATAGACTTTCCATACATACCCGGATTGTTATCATTTAGAGAGGGACCTTCAATAATAGACGTATATAAAAAATTGAAAAATAAACCAGATTTGTTGTTGATTGACGGTCATGGAATTGCTCATCCAAGGAGGATGGGGATTGCATCTTATATCGGAATTAAATTAGATATCCCCACAATTGGTGTCGCAAAGAGGAGGCTTATAGGTATGTATAAAGAACCAAAGAATGAGGGTGAAGTTACTAAACTCATTGATGATAATAAGGTAATAGGTTATGTTTTAAAATCAAAGAATAAGTGCAATCCAATATTCATATCTCCAGGGTATAAAATAGATCTTGAAACAAGCCTCAGAATTGTTAGAAATTGTTTAAGAAAACACAAGCTCCCAGAACCTATAAGACTGGCCCATCTCTTTGTTAATGAGAGGAAAAGAGA
>CAZQER010000079.1:0-3517 GCA_964592095.1 uncultured archaeon | reverse complement strand
TGCGTTGCTTAATGGAATAGAGAGCTTGTTTAGGATAAGCTCATACAGGTATTAAAAGCTGATCACTATATATTAATCAATGGTGTAGTAAAAAAGTCAGGTTTGAATAGTATAAATCGATCAGCTAAGATACCTGAATCATGAATTGGATAGGGATAAATGTATCTCTCATTTAATTTTGCACAGGTCTATATATATTTTAGAATAGATGATAAAATGTGTATAAAAATGGATAAATAGGGGAGGATATCGAATATATTTTTCTTATTTTTATCTATGATTGTTGTAACAAATGTAAATTCTTTGTCAATAACTAACATCACTCCAGAAAACGATACCTTTTTTGATACTCTAACAACATCATTTTTACTCAATATAACGACAGATGAAATTGCAAACTGCAGTATAAAAACTATCCAATATTTGAATGAATTTGTTTATGATTATAACATATCTGAAACAGAATTTTATGATAGAGACTATAGTAATGATAGCTTAAAATTTGATGGAATTAACATATATGATATAAATAAAGGTAGTTATAGAAATATTCATAGTATAATAACAATTAACTATAGCAACCCATTGTATAATCCCTATCATAGTATTTCGGACTATATATTGATCAACAACAGTAAAATCTGGTATTATGAAGATGGTTTGAATAGGGCTGATCCTGAGTATCTTGAGATGGGAATAAAAAAAGGTGCGATAACATATGTTCTAAATGCAGGTTATATCCCTCTCAATATATTGGTAAATAGTTCTAATTCAACCATAGATTTAGAATATAGAGGAAAGATTTTATTTTTCGGTGAGGAATATCTAGTGAAAGATATCAGCTATAGAAGGATAATTCTTGCTAAAGGAGCATTTCTAAAGAATGTTTCAAGTGAGGGTTTCTTTTTAAAATATGGAGGATATGGGTTTATGGTAGATCGTATAAATTATAATGGAGATGAAGTCTCTAATGTTACATTAAATATAATAAAACCAGATTATACCGTTGTACAGAGAACCATCTCTAAAACAGCAAATGCTGTTGTGGACGATTTGGAGATAGCGTTTGTCTCTGCACATTCTGAAATATGGGCAGAATTTGCAAATATTTTAGTCTATAATATCTCAGAAGAAGTTATTCTAGAAGACGGAGAAGATGTTGAAATTGGGAGAATAATATATGATGATTGGAGAGTAACTATAAATTCTGGTTCCTGTGATATTTTCAACTGTAGTAGTGAAATACCTGAATATGCAAATTTGAAAGCAGGTTATGATGAAGTATTAAAGAATATAACTATAACTAACTATAAAGATATAGATGATGATCCTTCAGGTATTCATCCTGCTTTAAGAGTGAATGACAGCTTAGAAATTCCTGGGGGTTATCATATAATATTCCAAGGATATTTAAATGAGAGTAATGAAAATACATCATGCTCAGACAGTTATCTTGGAAACTATTTTTCAGTAGATGATAGTTATGATATACATTATACATCAAAATATGGCTTATATTTCAAGCCACTCAGTTTATATAATGAGGGTTATGCAGATGAACTGCCAACAAATGAAACTTTTGATTATTTAGTTATCGGAGGGGGAATATTCGGGTATTATGGTTATCAATACATTAACAAAACTGATGAAAATAGCACAAATGATTTAACAAAGATTGTTTTAGTTAACATTTCTAATGGAGAGAATTTGACATATATTTTACATAGATACTGCGATCCTGAAAATACTGCATCTAATACTGAATGTAACATATCCTCCCTCATACCTACTTGTAACTGTACTGGTAGGATGTTTGGTTACAGATTTTTGGGCACAAGAGATGCATATAACGATTCATCCTGTAATTTAAGCGGAGATTCAATATATACTACAAATGCAGATAATATATTCTGGAGTAAAGAGATTATTAATGATGTTAATGTTGTACTTATATATGAAGAAGACGGATATCTAATGATATTCGCAGCAAATGACTCAGATACACACCCATTTTCTAAGACAGATAATAATAGTTTACCATTATTTTTCATAGATGCTGATGTTGTTACACCGAATATAAGTGGGAGGATAAAGGCGATAACTGATTTTAGAGTAAGAAATCATAATCTCAGTTTATGGGTAGTTAATGAAATGAATTATTCGAAGAATAAACCCTTAGGATGTAATGAAATACCAACTAATCTAACTGATATTAATGGAGATTGTGATTATGACGATACTCTTTTATATTTGAAAAATGATGAAGGGGAAATAGTTACAATAGATTTTAGCGATAGAAATCAAGGCGATCTCTCAGATCCAGAAGATTTTGAGAATAGTGTCTGTTATATGAATGGACCATGCTTAGATGAACCTGATGATGAATTATTAATTACACCAAAAGGAGGTGATCGGTATAAACTTTGGTGGAACAGTTATGCACTGACTGATGTTGATATTTATCATCCAGTAGATAAAGTCAGACCTTCATACTTTATAGGAAAAACACTTGTAAGGAAAATTTATGAGAGATTTGAGCATACAAATGATTTTGTGCATTTCACAAATATTTCAGGATTAGAGAGAGGCAAAAGCTATATCTATGAAATAAATTGCAGTAATCAGAATGATAGCGTCTCTATCCCTATTTCATATAATGTAAAGGGGGGTGTGGGACATAGTATCTATAGAGTTTTAATATATCCATTAACGAATTCCTCAGCAACGATAAGTTGGATAACAACTAAGCCTGCTAATTATACTATAGAATATGGAGAGACGAAGGAGTATGGAATGAAAGCTAATTCAACAGATAAATTGACATTTCATAAACAAAAAATAAGCAATTTAAAAGAAGGTACAACTTATTATTTCAAGATAATGACAACCGATAGCGATTTCAATAGTGATGAATATGAGGGAAATTTCACAACAGCTTATAAGAGATATACAGTTTATATTAATCTAACTGAAAATAAAAGCAAGGTAATAAATTTAAGTGAGATTAATTCAATCATATATGTCAACTCTGAGGATAATATATCTCTTGAACTAAGTATATCTCTTTATAATGAAACACCTGTGGATAAGAATCAAACTATAAGATTCCTCGGAAGATATTTTAATATCGAAGCAGATAAAGATATAGGAATACTAATTAAGATGTACTATGATGATGGAGAACTTACTAATATAGATATTGAGGAATCTGATCTTAAGATTTATTGGTTTAATCTTAGTGGACGTGTATGGACTGCTTTAACAGATCTCCTATCCTTTGTATATGATGATGGAATAGACTCAGAGAATAATTATGTATGGGCAAATATCAGCCACCTTAGCTATTATGCTATAGGTGGGGTAACAACTACAACAACAACAACTTCAACAACAACCACACTCAGGAGAAGTTCTGGTGGAGGTTCAGGTGGAGGAGGTGGAGTAATCTCCATAAAAAAGGCAACATGCTTTGATAATCTAAAGAACTGTCACGATGGCTTATGTGAGGAGGGAGTAG
>CAZQER010000078.1:0-3561 GCA_964592095.1 uncultured archaeon | reverse complement strand
TAAATTTGGTCTGAAGCCCCTCCTGAGCTAACGAGGCGTGTATCTTATTCTTGACTTGAGTTCTCGTTCTAACCAATGATGCTCTGTGCCTTGCCTCGATTCTGAGGTCTCTTATCTCACCCTCAAACCAAAAAGGTAAAAACACACAAGAAGCATATTCATCACTTCATGAGAAACCTAGGGATGGAAATGCAACAGCTTTATATCTTATTCTCATCTGAGCTTTACGAGACTCATTTGCGGCCAAAGCACCAGAGATTTCCTTTAGAGGGGCGGGTGAAACTTATTCTACGGTTACAGAGAATCTTGATGCAATAGAGAACCCTTACATCATATGCGATTATGGGTATCTTTTTCGTACTTTCCTCGCATCTGTTGATTAATTTGACACTTTCCTGAAAAGAAAAGTTACTCAAAAATTTCCTGATAATTGACACTTACAGCAGTTTACCCCAGGAATGGGGATAAAGGCTTGGATCTGAGGTGGTAAAACCCAAGTGGCGAATTGATCTATGGCAGTCAGGTAGTGAGAAGTAGGGTAAGTGGCGAAATTAGGAAATTAATCTATGACACTCTATTATTTCATAATTGCAACTATATCTGCTATTAACCTTTTTTAGATTCATCTTTTATAGAAAAGGTATATTAATTTATCACATCATATACATATATAACAAAATATCACCTATTTTCTGCTTTCAAATGGAATTCCTCTATCATATAATATCTTGGTCCCTCGGGGGATAGTTTGCTTTCCATTAGCATAATCTTGTCTACGGTATATTCACCAAAAATCAAATTCATGTTTTCTTTCAAGAATTTTTCTATCTTTTCTTTCTCGGTGATGAATTTTACTCTTGCTATTGTATAGTGTGGATGGAATCTATTTTCTTTCTTAAAACCTATATCCTCTAATGAGGAATCTATTTTTTTCTGTAATTCATTTATTTCATCAAATCCCTTCTCGGTGCCCATCCATATCACTCTCGGTCTCTTGATATTTGGAAATGTGCCCAATCCACAGACAGATATAGTAAATGTATTTATATTCTTCAGAAATGATAGTCTTTTATTGATTTCATCAATTTTATTTTCATTCACATCTCCAAGAAATTTTAATGTCAAATGAACATTCTCAGGTTTTACCAGTTTTAATTTTCCAAATTTGTCTATACTTTTCTGTATTTTAACAATAATATTCTGAAATGTATCTGGTAATGGAATTGCTATAAACAATCTCATTTTAGCAATAACATTAATAATGATTATACCTAAATAAGTAAGTAGAAAATGAAAATAACTGCAGTTGGAGGTTATAAGGCTGTTGGAAGGAATATGACTGGTATTACCATAAATGATGAAACCGTTGCAATAGATAATGGAATAAGGCTTGACACACTGCAAATATATGATGAGAATACAAATGAGTTAAGAAAAAGACCTGTGGATGAGCTTATAGATATGGATATAATTACAGAGCCCAGAAGATTGAAGAATATTAAGGTTCAAATTGTATCCCATGGTCATCTTGACCATTATGGTGCCATTCCCATACACAAACCAAAAATTCCAATAATATCCACTCCATACACTGTTGAGATTATAAGGAGTGAGTACAAAGATGGTATTTATAAAAGAATAAATTATGGTGAGGATTATGAAATAAGTTCAAATTTCTCTGTGGAATTTGTGGAGATAACTCATTCTATTCCATACACATCCGTTGTTGTTTTGCATACCTTAGAGGGAGATATAGTATATGCCAGTGACTTCAGATTTGATAATAATTCATTAATCTCAAAGCCCGATTACAAAAGACTTAGAGAGATAGGAAAAGGAAATGTAAAGGTGTTATTAGCAGAATCCACAAGAGTAAAATATAAAGGTAAAACCCCATCAGAGGAGATAGTAAGAAAAAAACTGAATGATATAATAAAATTTATAGATAATGACATAAATGATGGTATCATCATAACCACCACATTCTCGACACACATTGAAAGAATACAATCCATTTTATATGAGATAGAGAAAACAGATAGGACACCCATAATTCTGGGCAGGTCACTTTCTAAGAATATAAATTTAGCAAAAAATTTTGACCTTATAGATCTACCTCATGATATAAAAATATTTTCATCTACAAAGGCATTGAGAAATATTCTGAGAGAGATAGATAATAGTAATAGAAACGAGTATTTTTTAATTGTAACTGGACATCAAGGAGAACCAGATTCTGTTCTATCCAAGATGATTGACAATCGATTATTTGGATTTCAAAAAAATGATTCAGTTATATTCTGTGCAGATGTTATCCCTACACCATTAAATGAGGCCAGTAGATATGCACTAGAAACAAAATTAAGAAGTTTTGGTGTGAGAATATTTGATAATGTACATGTATCTGGACATTCATCAAGGGAAGACCATAGGTATCTGATAAATCTATTAAAACCAGAACATATCATACCATGTCATGGAAGCATGGAAATGAGAGGAAGTTATGCAGAATTGGCAACAGAGGAGGGTTATGAAATTGAGGGGAATTTACATCTTCTTACTAATGGGAAAAGTATTGAAATCTAATGAATTTAATAAGATTATCTATATAATTTAATATGAATCCAGTAGATGTATTGCTGGAGACGAATCTACCTTTAAGACTGTTTTCCAGGGGAAAGGTAAGGGATATATACGACTTGGATGATAAACTTTTGATAATAACTACTGATAGAATATCTGCATTTGATTGTGTGCTTCCAAATGGAATTCCGAATAAAGGTAAAATTCTCAATCTAATCTCAAATTATTGGTTTGATTTTACTGAGGATATCATTAAAAATCATATGATTTCAACAGATATAAAGAAATTTCCAGAGGAACTGCAGAGGTATTCAAAAATTCTTGAAGGAAGGTCAATGCTTGTAAAAAAAGCAAAGAGAATAGATATAGAGTGTGTGGTAAGGGGTTATTTAGCAGGTTCTGGATGGAGAGAATATAAAAAAAATGGTTCTATTTGCGGTATCAAACTTCCTAATGGATTGGTAGAATCAGAAAAACTACCTGAGCCAATTTTCACACCGGCTATAAAGGCATTTTCTGGACATGATGAAAATATCTCAGAGAAAAGGGTTTCAGAGTTGATAGGTAATGAATTAACATGTAGATTAAAAGAAAAAAGCCTTCAGATTTATAAAAAGGCATATAAACATGCAGAGAAAAGAGGAATAATCATTGCAGATACAAAATTTGAATTTGGTTTAATAGATGAGAAATTAATACTAATTGATGAACTTTTAACACCAGACTCCTCTAGATTCTGGTCAGTTGATGATTATAAAAAGGGGGGAAGCCAAGAAAGCTTTGATAAGCAATTTGTAAGGGACTACCTTGAAAACATTGGGTGGGATAAAAAACCACCTGCTCCAGAATTACCTATTGATGTTGTAAGAAAAACATCAGAGAAATATTTAGAGCTATACAAAAGGATAACAGGCAAGAATATATGTTCTATCCAGTAACATACCTTGCAGTTTTTCCTTAAAATAATAGTTCGCAAGG
>CAZQER010000077.1:0-3957 GCA_964592095.1 uncultured archaeon | reverse complement strand
TTAAGTTTGGAGTTTCTTGATTCGTGGGATAAAGAGCTAAAGAAGATGAACCAGGAAAAGAGAGGAAGACCATTTGAGTATCTTGGGTTTTTGTTCAGTTTTCTGCATTATGGTATACTCTCTTTCATCTACCTTATCGCCAGCTCGAGGGTGCATTATGTAACTTAACTTCGCCACTTAACGCCCAATGATTTGGAATATTAGGGAACAAATCCCTAATATTCCACTATGAAAAACACAAGTATACCACTGGGCGGTATATTATTAATCGACAAAGTAGAAAAATCATTTGATATTTTCTCTGAAATCTTCTCAGGAGTTGGTGGTAAAGCAAAGGATTTTATAGGATGTGTAAAGCTACATGTCTATAACAAGTTGGCTCATTCCGTTTCCACCCATCAGATACTGGAAACATATCCAGAGGGGCTTGCTTCTTATCTAGGACTGAAAGAGATGCCCTCTGAAAGAAGTCTCTACAGAACACTCGAAAGAATAGGAAAATACTTTCCCGTTATACTGGATAGATATCAAAATCTGATAAAGAAATACCGTCTTCTTGATAAAAACCAAGTGCTTGACTTTTCCTCGACTTATCTCGAAGGAAAGAACTCAGAATTGGGAGAGTTCGGTTACTCTCGTGACAGAAGGCCAGATAAGCTTCAGATAAACTTTGGAATAGCAACAGGCATTAATACTATCCCTACAGCTCTGACAATCCAGAGGGGAAATGTGCAGGACAAAAAGCACATAAGAGAGATTTTGAAGGTCATCTCAAAGGTGATAGAGAAGAATTCACTCCTCATCTTCGATGCTGAGGCTAATACAAAGGCAAATAAGGAGAGGATAAGAAAACTTCAATACCATAGGGGTGTGCAAAATTCCCGCACACCGAAAAGTATAAAGGGGTGAAGTAACATAGAAGGTTACATGAGATTACCCTAGTATATAATACGATTGGTGATTAATAAATCAACAGTATCAGATAAAGAAAAACGAAGAGGTAGAAAAGGCTATTGGGTAGTACTTATAGATAGACTATTAGTATATTCTATATTGTTGGAATATATTGGTGTATTCAGCAATATTAGCAATACACGTGATAATAGATTGTTATTTAATGGGGAGGAAAGTTTATTCACAAATTGTATAGAGATAAATATATAAATATATCGCTCATTTAATTTTGCACAGGCCTATAATAGTAAATTTATAAAATGGATACAAATTATGATTTAGTTATTTTTACACCTAAAAGTAAGCAGGAATGCATAAATATTTTTAAAGAGAAAATCGAGGTAAAGGGAATTGAAAAGATTATGGTAATTACCGGATGTGGTGGAATTCATAGATACTTTGGATATTTTGGAGAGATTAAGGGAGATAAATTTACAGTTATGAGGTATTATCGGCTGAGTTTTTTGTTAAGGAGTTATGAGTTTTTCAAAGGAAAATTTGTGGGATATGGTAGTGGAACAAGAATTTATATAAGGTTTATTAAAATTCCATTATATACAGGTATTGTTATTACTCTTTTATCCATATTTATCATGTTATATTATATATACAAAGGAAATTTACTTGTAGCACTTATGGTATTTATACTGCTGTTTATCGGAATATTAGAAATTCTAGAATTTAGAAAAAGTAAAAAAGATTTAGAATTATTTATAAGAAATAATTTTTGTTAATTAATTAAAAAACTAGAACACAGGCATTGATTTTGCTTTTGAATTTTTCGGCTTAGTCTCTATAACCTTCCCGTATTTTTTTGCTGTGTTGAATAAATCGTAAAGTATCTCTTCTTTATCATCTACCTTATCGCCAGCTCGAGGGTGCATTATGTAAACTCTGAACTTCTTTAAATAGGATACGCTTTTAGATCGTGCTTGTGACACAGAAGATGCTTTTGAGTTCTTCAAGAGGAAGGGTGTTGGAAGAAGAAGCATGGATATGGTAGAAGATGGGCTACAGAAGGAGTTTTCTCAGAAGAAAGCAATTCTTTGACGATGATAAAAATTCCAAAGGAATTTTGCTAGTTGAAGGTGAAAAAAGAACATATTTAATCTGAAAAGCCCAAATATTTATTCTTGAGTTGAATTATTCAACAAAGCATTATAATTCATAAAGCATAGAAATTTGGGTATGAGGGGGGTCATTTCTCGTATTTTTGTCATTATTTCCAGATATGTTAAGGGTTAGGCACTACATATACCTCAGCATCTAAATTATGTTCCAATCAAATATTCCAGTATATCAGCAAGTCTTAGGCACTACATATACTCTATCGTCTGGTAGAGGGGGGTTAGGCACTACAAATATAAAATCTACTTCGTTATGGAGGAGTTAGGCACTACATTACCTTACTCCCTCAATTTTTAAACCCTTAATCCATAGGATATCTTAGAGAATGGAAGTTAAGGACATACAGCCAAATACATCCTTTGATGTATTAAAACTCAAGATTGTTGAAATATATAAACCGGTAGAGTTTGCTACCTTTAGTGGTTATGGTAGAGTAGCTAATGCCAAGGCGAGGGACGAGAGTGGTGAGATAAATCTGACCCTTTGGGGTGATGAGATAGATAAGGTGCATATAGGTGACACAGTAACTATCGAAAATGGATGGGCGAGGAGGTATATGGGTAAACTTCAGGTAAGTACTGGTAGGTTTGGAAGGTTAAAAATTGATAGGGAGGAATAATATGAGTGAGGATTTGCTAATTATAACTGTTCTGGGTAAGGATAGGGAGGGTTTGGTGGCGGAGATTTCTGGTAAATTGGCGGAGTTTAACATAAATATAGTGGATATAGAACAAAGTGTCATTCGTGGTCTTTTTTCTATGTTTATGTTGGTAGATACAGCAAATTCCAATATGGATGATCAGGAATTAAGAAATTCTATGTTCACCATAGCCAACAAACTTAATGTTAGGATAGATATATCACCATACAAAAAATATCAAAGTGGTCTAGAAGTAAAGAAAAAGGATGTGCAGAAGATTACCATATTGGGAAAAGATAAACCAGGTATTGTGGCAGAATTTTCAAAAACATTATTTAAAAATAATGTAAACATAGAGAGAATTAAAATGATTGCTAGGGGGGAGTTGTTGGTTATGGATGTTATGATAGATGTCAGTAGGGTTGATTCCATGGAAAGATTGAGGGATGAGATAAGAGAGACTGGTGAAAGACTGGGTATGGATGTTGTACTACAATCAGAGGACATATACAAACTTCAAAAAAGGATGGTTGTATTTGATATGGATGGAACTATCATAGATGAGGAGATTATTGATGAATTGGCAAAGGCTGCCGGTGTAGGTAAAAGGGTTGCTGAAATAACTGCTAAGGGTATGAGAGGCGAAATAGATTTCTCTGAGGGATTGAGAGAGAGAGTTAGATTACTGAGAGGGCTTCCGGTTGAGGTTATGGAAGAAATTAAGAACAATTTGAAATTAACTCCCGAGTGTGAGGAATTAATTAAGACATTGAAGGCTATGGGTTATAAACTAGCCCTTATTAGTGGAGGCTTTACCTATTTTACAGATGCTTTGAAGGAGAGGTTTGGATTTGATTACGCATTTGGCAATGAATTAATCATAAAGAACGGTAAATTAACAGGTGAGATTAAAGGGGGGATTATAGACCCAAAAAGAAAGGCCGAAATCTTGGATGAATTGGCAAGGAGGGAGAATATATCAATGAATGAGATTGTTGCTATAGGTGATGGTGCAAACGACCAGATAATGATTCAAAATGCCGGTCTTGGTATTGCATTAAATGCTAAGAATGTTCTAAAAAAAGTTGCTGATGGAAGTATAACAAAAAACAATTTAAAGGGATTGCTCTATTGTCTTGGTGCAAACGAGAGGGCATATATGTAGTGCCTAACTCCTCCATAATCCTTCAAAATATAACCATAAATCCAATAAATTAAAAAATGAAGATAGAGAT
>CAZQER010000076.1:0-4191 GCA_964592095.1 uncultured archaeon | reverse complement strand
AATACACAATAAAGATAGAGAAACCCGGATTTAAAACCAAAATAACTGATTTAGAAGTCAAGGGCAGGATATATATGCTAAAGGGAATTATCCCCATCTAATCGAATTTTCTTTATATAGCATTTAACCTCAAACCTGGTCCATTCCCTATCTATTCCAGATAATTAATTCATATTGATAATGGAATGAATTAAGGTATCTGAGAAGAAGGGAATTTGCCCTGATTCAAAAAATAAAAAATAGAGAGGTGCCTCTATGTGAGGTATCCTCCTCTAAAAAACAAATGAAGATTTTATCTAATATTTCTCTTTTTCACTATCAAATATGCAAATGCCGGAGCCGTCAATAGAATTGTCAGTGCTACTGCAAGAGAGCCAAATTCTGGTAATGCAGGTCCCAGTGGTTCAAGTGCATACGATATATACGTTGTATTATATGACCACATCAAAGGCTTAAGATCAACACCATCTGACTGCACACCGGTTGGAGCCTTACCAACAGTTCCTACCCACATTGCAGTTGGTGTTATTGTATTTGGCGTTGTTAGTAATTCACAACCAGTATCGCCACCGGTTATTGGGGAATAGTGTACTCCAGAAATAGTCCCATACCCAAGCGCTGTTAGTAGTGCATTTCCATTACGTGCCCAACTTGGTGTGTGGTCAGTTCCAATCCATAACCCGCCACCTCTATGTGCAAATGCTTCAGCTATATTCTGAATAAGATTTTTATCTCTACTTATGTCAAAGTATATTCCATACGACCTACCATCTATCACAATATTCCCTCGATGACTGGAATACCATGTAGCGAGAGCATTTTTGTCTTCATCACTGGTTAGACCTAATTGAGAGGTTATATCCCACAGATAGACTTGGTCATAGTCTCCAGATGCTAAAGTTGATGCAATCACTCCCTCTGCTGGGCGATACAATGCTGTGACAGTATACCCTAGATCCGTCAATACCTTTTCTAGATTATGTGTATTTGCATCATTTTCATATCTGTAGTTGTAGACTATTACTAAGACATCGTCATTTACATCGTCATTTGTGGAATATATTGAGTTTGTCTGCCTGGTGGATGCATAAGTGGATATGATGTTGAAATTTCCACCGCCAGGTGATTCACTGGTCACAACAGGCATCAATACTATCGCAATCATTAATATTGGTATCATATTCAATAATCTCGTTTTTTTCATTTTATCAACCACCTCATACTTTTTATTATATTTTAATTTTAACATTGTTCAAATAATTTATTTAAATGACATATAAAATGACATATATATTATTATATGTGGAGTATTCTTTAAAAAGCAAATGAAGATTTATTAATTGTAATTAAACCCACAAATAAGACCAAACCATATTTAAATTTTTTCATTCCATTACCCTCTCCGTTATTCTTATTCTATTAGTTTATTTTATTATCTTATACCTTTTATTCATTAGATATCTGTATAACATTAGATATCTGTATATAAATATCAAACAACTGTCCAAGAGAATAGACATATATTTGATTAGTTAATATATAAAAAACAAAATTCTGTAAAATATGTTCGTTAGAGAGATATACTCTATGTTCCATAGGTAAATAAATCAGATATTAATTCTTTCTTTAGATAACCCGACAAAAAAATGATGGAAATGTATAAAATAAATGATATCAATATACCAATGATGAAGGGTGGCTGAAAATACATCAAAAATAGAAATGTGATCAAGATAGATAGGATAAGGCGTTCTATTTTAAATAAAAGAGCATATAGGGGTGATATATCCCTCAATAAAATAATGGTAATTAAAGAATATAGAAATAAGAATAATACAATAGAGATATATGCTCCAATAAAACCAGAGGATTGGATAAGCATATGTGTAACAAAAGGGGATATAATCAACAATAACAGGGTGATAAAGATTAGTTGTTTGTATCCTTTTATGTCTTCACTTAGGGATATATTAACATAGGCCAAGAATTGCTGAACGAATAGGAATATATAACCAACGGCTAATATTGGTACATAATTTGCCGCTATAGTATACCTATGGGAAAACAATAAATCAACAAACTGATAAGAATAGAAATAAAGCAAAATGACACCAAATAGAAGAAATGAAAATAATGCTCTTGATATATCCCCTAATCCACCAGTTTTGAATAATAAATCCCTCTTGTTTCTTGCACCTGTTGCCTCTGGAATTGAAATGAATTGCATTGCCGCAAATGAAAAACCAAGCAAGGTAACCAAGGTAAATGAGATATCAAAATAACCCTGATATTCAATTCCAAGGTCATGACTTACTATTATCTTACTAATAGCTTGATTTAATCCTCCAAACAAGGAAATCGTAAAAATAGATATTCCAAAGAGAAACATATCCTTTGATGGTATATTAATGTTCTTTAAGTACTTAAATAGTTTTCTCCACTCCTTTATTGAGATACCAATCAACACAATAAGAGGAGATATTGCAAAGATCAGGAGGAGTGTACAAAAATCCCTTATATTTAATAGATATACTGCAATTAGAATTAAGAATAGTTTTAATACAGAAGGTAACGAAGCAAGGATAGTGGTCTGAGAATACCTTTTTAAACCTCTTAATATGCCTGTCATATCTACTAATATTGCATTAGAAATAAGTACGATAAAAAACCCCATGAATAATACATGCCAATTCTTTAAAGGTAAATTTAGGAAATCAAAGATTTGATTATGGAATATAAATACAACTGCCCCAATTAAAATAGAAACAAAAACGCTATAAAAAATAGAAAATCCAAAATATTTCCTCCCTCTTCTTGAATGTGATAGAAGATCATGTAAACAGAAATTTGTCAATAACTGAAACACATTTGGAAATGAAATAATAATCAATGTAATAATTCCATACTCATAAGGTGTTATTGCTCTGGCTAGAACTATCTTACTTAAGATTCCACTAACTCTCATTACCACCATACAAACTATAAAAAAGATTGTATAAAAGGAAAGGGGTCGTTTCATCTTTTTTTGAATTTCTTTAATTTTTCATCTATACTACCAACAACCTTCGCAGGTATTCCAGTGACTATCGTTCTTGGTGGAACATCTTTTGTAACTACTGCACCAGCAGCGACTATTGAACTTTCGCCAATTGTAACGCCCGGTAAGATAATAGCACCTGCTCCGATATACGCATTTTTCTTTATTATAACTTCGTCGGTTAGAATTGGAATGTCTGGATTGATGTTATGATAACTTGAATCGTGAGTAACTATCATTACTCCTGGCCCTATATCAACATTATCCTCTATTGTTACCAAATGAGGATAAGATTCCTCAATAAATACAAACCCCGATATATCTACTCCGTTACCAATCTTTGCCCCCCTTGATCTGTAAAGCGTTCTCTTCAGTGGGGTATATGGGCAATACATCGCCATAATGTGAAGAAAGGTACTCCATACATGCTTTACCTCCTCAATAAATCTTTTAAGAATTCTCATTTTATCCCCGTATCTTCTGATAAAACCTAAATACTTTTTCCATTCCTTTATAAATTGAAGATGAATATTTTTCTGCAGAATACCATAAAGACAGATCTGGATTGAATTTTGATTTGAAATGTCTCAATCTTGGATCATCTCCAGCATCCATTATTTCATACTCCTTATAACCACTTTCACATGCCCATTTTATCGACTCCCAAACAATCAAATCGTTAGGGTAAATCCCCTTCAAATCTGTTTTGGGTATGCCCATCCAGAGAGAAGCTCTTTTTTTATAACATAGAAGGGTTAAACCACCCACGGTTTCTCCATTATATTCCCCCACAAAAATTCTAAATTTCTCTGGATAAAACACATTATATATATCATCAAGATACTCTCTATAATCTTTTGATCTGAATCCCTGCTCTATGAATCTATTGGCAATGGATTTGCTGAGAAATTTTAAATCGTCTATTGAACCTTCCTTTACTTTAACACCCTCTCTCTTAGTTTTATTTATATCCATCCTCACCTGTTTATTGAAATTTTTCCATACCTGCTCAGAACCCTTGCTTATATCAATAATATATGTATAGAGGGGCTCAACTCTATAACCAGTCCAGAGAAAAGGTCTTGCATCAATAAATCTTGGAGATGTTCTTATCCTAACATAATTATATTTGATTTCTGACTTTAGAAATTCAT
>CAZQER010000075.1:0-4599 GCA_964592095.1 uncultured archaeon | reverse complement strand
ACCTTCTCAATGGTTGTGAGGTCATTTTTAAATACTATATTGCAATAAATACTATATTGCAATAATATGTAAGATATACGAAAATAAAATAATGGAAATGGATGATATTGTTGTTAAGATACTGGAGAAGCCAGAATTAAAGGAACCGATACTTATAGAGGGATTACCCGGTATAGGTCTTGTTGGTAAACTTGCAGGTGACCACATGTTGGATGAACTTAAAGGAAAGAAATTTGTAGAAATCTATTCCGTTTTCCTTCCACCACAGGTTAACATACAATACGATAATACTGTAAAACTTGTAAATATGGAACTCTATTACTGGAAAAACAGAAAGAAGGATTTAATTCTATTACTTGGGGATTTTCAGGGAATAACTCCAGATAGTCAATATAAACTTGCAGATGTTGTTTTGGATATAGCCGAGGAGTTTAATGTTAAAAGAATTTTCACCCTTGGCGGTTTGGGTACTGGAGCCATTACAAAGGAGCCAAAGGTTTATGGTGCTGCAACAAATAAAAAACTTGTGAATGAGTTAATGAAGCACGGCGTGGTTTTCAGGGGTTCTGGAGCCATATTTGGTGCATCAGGTCTCCTTCTTGGGCTTGGAATGCAGAGAGGAATTGAGGCAGCATGCCTTATGGGTGAAACTCACGGGCAGATTATAGATGCAAAGTCAGCAGAAGCAGTTCTTAGAATACTTACAAAGATTCTTGGCATAGATATTGACATGACAAAACTTGCTGAAAAGGCAAAGGAAACGGAGGAGCAGATGGCAAGAGTTAGTAAGATGATTGAGGACCAAAAAAAGGCATTTGAGAGACAATTCCCCATAGAGCAACCGACATATATCAGATAATATCAATAATTTATTTACTTTACACACAACATTTATTAACTTGAAATGTTAAATTCAAAATTCAATAAAGATATGAAAAAAAATAAGGAGAGAATAATATTTTTAATCGTTATTTTAACTGTTTTGCTTGCAACAGCACTTCAATTAGAAGGAAGAATTTACCAAAAAGATAAATTATCAAAAAGATTGTTAAAGGATGAAACCATAAAGGAATTTTTGGAAAAAGCATCTGACAGTTCTTCAATATCCGTTATTGTAATGCTGAAAGATAAAAATGATAAAGGTGTATTAAAATCTCAAAGTAATGTTCTATCAAAACTTAATAGGGATGAATTTAAGGTAAAACATAGATATTCAATCATAAATGGTTTTTCAGGCAAAGTAACAAAATCTGGCCTAATAAAATTATTAGATAATCCCGATGTTGAAGGGATTTATGAAGATCATATAGTGCATGTGTTACTTTCTGAAAGTGTTCCTCAGATTAATGCTGATACTGTTTGGGGCATACAAATAAATGGAGAGAATATCACAGGAAAAGGAGAAACAATATGCATTATAGATACCGGCGTTGATTATACACATCCTGATTTGGGGAACTGCACACTTTCAGATAATTTTGTGAACGGTACTACGTTAAGTTATATTTTAGAATCTGATCATCCTTACGAAAATGATACCTCAATCGTCTGGAATATAACAAATGAAAATTTTACAAAGGTGGGTATACACTTTGAAAGAATTTCTACGGAACCTTACCGGGACTATATTGAAATCTATGATGAAAATTATACCCTGCTTGCAAACTATACTGGCGAATATAGAGATATTTGGACACCTTCTGCTAATGGAACAACAATAAGAGTCGCTCTTAGGACCGATTACTCTGTTACATTCTATGGTTTTAAAATAGACAAAATTGTGAACGGAACCGCAGTAACGAACTTCACATGGAAAAATTGCACCAAGGTTATTGGAGGTTATGATTTTGTTAATTCTGATTCTGATCCAATGGACGATAACGGTCATGGAACACATTGTGCGGGAATAGTTGCCGCTAATGGATCGGTTATGGGTGTCGCTCCAGATGCAAAAATAATTGCGGTAAAGGTTATGAATAGTTCTGGTAGTGGGTACTCCTCGGATGTCATAGCAGGAATAGATTTCTGTATAAATAATTCTGAAATTTATAATATATCAGTTATATCTATGAGTCTGGGTGGGGAGATATACACTTCACATTGTGATTCCTCTCTACCATATTTTGCATCAGCTATAAATTCTGCAATATTAAAAAACATATCAGTTGTTGTTGCATCAGGTAATGAGGGTAGCACCTCTGGGATTTCTGCTCCAGCATGCATAGAGAATGCCATGCCTGTTGGTGCAGTTAATAAATCGGATATAATAGCATCACTTACCAATCGCGGTTCAGGATTTCCAGAGATGTTATTAGCTCCGGGGATTTATATATATTCAACATGGGTTGGTGGAGGTTATTTAATAGCTAGTGGAACATCAATGGCAACGCCACATGTTGCCGGAGCGATTGCGTTAATAAAGCAGTATCTAAGGCTAACAAATCAAGGTAGAACTCCACAGGAGATTGAAGAACTGCTAAATGAGACTGGGAAGAGAATCTATGACTCTGGAACTGGTATGTATTTCTCAAGAATTGATGTTTATAGTGCAATTCCATCTTTAAGTCATGATTTATCCTTGGAGAATCTACAAATTCCTGTTTATGAAAAACCAAACAGATCTATCAGGATAAATGTCACCCTGAAGAATAAAGGTATGGCAAATGAAAGCAATCTCACCGTTGAATTACGAGTTAACAACTCATTAAATGATTCTGTAAATATTTCAAAATTAAATTCCGAAGATTCAGTGAATATCACATTTAATTTATCTCTAAGTGTTGAATCTACATATAACATAACAATAAATGTTACAAATGTTGTCAATGAGAATATTCTGGATAATAATAAAATAAGCAAAGAGATAATAATCTCGTTTATAGAACCTGTTCTTTTGGTTGATGATGATTATTTGGATTCGTATGAGATTTACTATGAATCTGCATTAAGGGATGAGAGCATACCCTACAGAAAGTGGGATACCTATAATAAAGGCTCTCCGCCATTTTCCGAACTCTCTGGTTTTCCAATAGTGATATGGTTCACAGGAGATGCATTTAGTAATACATTAACAGATACAGACAGAAATAATCTTAAGAACTATTTAGATGATGGTAATAGTTTATTCCTTACGGGGCAGGGTATTGGATATGATTTAATAGAGCATGGTAATTTATCTTCCAAGGAATTCTATGATAACACTCTGCATGCAATATACATAAAAGACGATACAAATATAACCTTTTTAAAGGGGATAGATGAGGACCCAATAAGTGATAATCTCACAATAGATATAAATGGCAGTGGCGGTGCTCAAAATCAGATATATCCAAGTGAGATAGCCCCTGCCGATTCCTATGGTGTACCGGTTTTCGTATATGTGAATGATAGTATTGGAGCAATAAGAGTTGATACGGGAATCTATAGAATAGTATATTTCGCATTTGGATTTGAGGGTATAGGCGATTCTGGAAAGAGGGATATAATAATGAACAGGACATACACATGGTTAAGTCCAATAGGTCCTGAGGTGAATTTAATATCTCCTGCAAACAACTATCAGAATAATAATGTCAATATAACACTTATATGTAATGCCTCTGACTCACTTGGACTAAAGAATGTTAGTTTCTATTCAAATCTGACTGGAAAGTGGAGTAGTGAATTGATAAATGCCTCAATAGGAAAGAAATCCCATGTTGCTTATATAAATAAGATCAATATATTAGATGGGATCTATAAATGGAATTGTCTGTTCTGCGATACATCTGAAAATTGTGAATTTTCATCTGTGAATTATATCTTCATTGTTGATACAAAGTTGTTTATTGATATTATATCGCCTGTAAATAAAACATATGGGAATAAATCAGTACTTTTGAGTGTCTCAACAGATGAAATTGCAAATTGTACCTATTCCTTGAATAATGGTGTTAATGAATCCTTATATACTCTAAATACCTCTGGTTCAAAGATTATGAATTGTACAGGGGGCGAGAACAATGTTACAGTTTGGTGTATAGATGTTGCAGGAAATAAAAATTCTTCTACGATTATATTTTATGTGGATGAAGAACCACCAAACATCTCCATAAATTCACCTCGACCAAACCTTCTTACCGATAATAATACGATAACATTCAGATTGAATGTGACGGACAATCTGGATACTGAAATAGATTGTAATCTTACAATAAATGGAATTGTTAACAGAAGTGTTAGTGTAGGTAATGGTACATTCTATGGTATAACAATCAACTTCACAGATGGAACATACAGATGGAATATAACATGCTCCGATAATGCAGAAAACAAAATAACAACAGAGACGAGAAACCTTACAATTGATACAAAAGCGCCAGTTATTGTCTCATATTTAATATCGTCAAGGGTTGTCATAAATGGTAGTAATGTTAGTATGGATATAGACGTTAGTGATGACAATCCAGACAGTGAATGGATTAACATAATGCTTAATCAATCATTATCATGGCTTATGGATTTACCATGTAACTTCACCGTAAATCATACCGGTAGGCATAATGTAACATTCTTTGCAAACGACACCTTAGGACATATATCTAAAAAATCAAACTACTT
>CAZQER010000074.1:0-4727 GCA_964592095.1 uncultured archaeon | reverse complement strand
GAAATATCAACAATTATAAAACCTTCATATCTTGTTGAGATATATGCATAATCGCCAAATATCTTTATGTCGTTGGCATTTGGATTATTATCGCCCAATATACTATCCACTTCTGTCGGAGTTTGAGGATGTGAAACATCAATGACCCTTAAACCGTGATGGTATTCGATAACATATGCATAATTGCCTTTTACTGCAACACTGGAATAACTACTGTACTGCTCTGTCCCATTAGAATAACTTCCAACAATCTGTGGATTATTTGGGTTGGATATGTCAATTATATCAAGCCTGTGATCTGTTTCCAACGCAACATAAAGATAATTATCGGAGATGTCCATTCTTCTGGGTTTGTTGGAACCTGTTAAATCAATATGCTTTACAATTGTTGGATTTGTCTTATCCGTAATATTGATAATGTCAATTCCATCAGATGTTGTATATACATAATTTCCTTTAACTATAACATCTCTACAATTAGATTCAATTTGCGACATGATAAATGCATTTCTTGGATTTGATATATCTGCAATTTCAAGATAATTGCTATTTGCTATATACAGATAGTTTTCATCTATGTATAAACCCTCAATAAATCCATTGGTATGCAATATTTTTTCAGGTTCTGGAAAATTTGTTAGAGTTCCTGTATCGGGTTCATTCTGCCATGTTATATTTTTTAGTCCCTCATAGGTTGATATATTATAAATTCTAACCTGATTACCTGCTCCAAGATATAAATAATTTTCATCAACAACAACATCAAATGTCTGTCCAAAATCCCATTGACCCAAAACTTGCATTTCTTGTGCATATATGGTGGTTGATATAAAAATTAAAAACAACAACATAACTATTTTTAATTTAGATTTCATTTTTCATAACAATGGTATATATTATTATTTACATCTATACGGACTAATAACCTTTATATTGTTACTATTAAACACCTCAAGTTAATAACATGTATAACAAAAAATGCAAAATTTCATACAATTTAAGAAGATAAAGATAGAAAATAGTACGTATCTTCTACTACTCTCTTCAATAATTCTTTTAGCATACGTCATCCCCGTGACCATACAACAAACACCCTCTGGGACAGACGCCTATTCTCATATCTTTTATACAAATGTCATGCTAAACTCAAAATCTCTCTATGAATTCTATAACAATTGCTTTGAAAGGGGATATCTTGGCTGTGATTATCCTTTTGGTTTATGGCTCTTCACCTCCATTGTAGAAAAGGTAACTGGGATAGATCTATATATGCTCTCCTATCTTCTACCACTTATCTTATTGTTTATTGTTATTATGCTCTACTATACATACTCTGGTTTGTTTATAGATTCAAAAAAACACAGAATTTTATCTATAATATTTCTTCTTTCAATGCCGAATATATCAATGGGAATACTAAATTTCTCAACCTCTGTATTTTCCATGTCAATATTGGTTTTTATATTCTGCTTGGTTATAAATAAGAATATATGCTATGATAAATTTATCCTATTGTTGATATCCTTTGTTTTTATTTTATGTTTCACGCATACCGGAACATATATGTTCCTCCTATTTTTTTCTGTTGTGTATCCCGTCATTTATGGAATTATATATAAGGATTTCAATAACAGGGCATTTGTATTAACATTGATGGTATTCTTTGTTTATGGAATAGTCACCAATGTATTCCCCTATATCCATCCACACTATGTAGATAAGGCTAGATTGGTAATAACAGTTGGTGAATTTATCTCATCAAAATTATATTTAGGAATAGCCTACAATCTAAGTCAATTGTTCTATACAAGAGTATTTCTTGATAGGAGTATTATAGATATTGCTCTTTGGTGTGGTTTGATATATGGAATTACCAAATTTGTAGTCTTTATATCCATACATATATCAAGGTTATTTGAAGAAAAAATTTCCAGGATATCTATACTTGCAATACCCTTCATCGGGGGAATAAGACATATCTCTCATTCTGTATTCGCAACACCATTCTGGATAGGCCCACTCCACACCTTTTTTTCATTGATCGCCCTCTTCAGGTTAAACAAAGAGGTTCTATCCCTTCTAATCTCAATATTAATGGTGACTGTTCTCCCAGGGTCCCAAGTTACATCATATACAGGAGCTTTAAGAGAAATATTCTATCTCTTCCTCATAATCCCGATAACCTCATCTCTTGGATTTATCTATCTTGAATTTATACTGAAGAAATTTACAGATAAAAGGATATTTAGGATATTAATATTCTTCTTCATTCTTGGAGTATTTTCATCATTAGTAGTATCGCCGATAGTGGGGAATATATATTACAAGGTATTGATAAGCGGTAGTAGATATGAAAGAGAGGGGCTTATGTGGCTAAGAAATATTGGTAAATCAGATGAAGGCTGTAGTGGTTTAGGATATAGGCACAGGATATGGGTGTTCGGAAATAAAGAGGTTCCGGAGGCTACAAGTGTTCATTCCGGGTCGGAGACAAAGTATTTCATAAGAAATATAAAGGAAATCTATTTTTTCAATAACAGTGAAAACTATGTCAAGGACATGTATTCGACATTTAATATAAAATATTTCATATCCTCAGATAGGGTATTAAGGAGTCTTGGTGGTAGAAAACAGGAGTTAAATATTCATAAAAACAAGGAATTGGATAGGATATACTCTAACAACGATTTTAACCTATATAAATACATAATTCCAAGGCATAAAATCATATATAGAAATATAACTGAGGGGATAGTATTCAACGAAACATATCCGGAAATAAAGGATGCTGGTGCAGATTTTCTTATAGAAACCCCAAGTTACAAGATAAGGTTGAGTAAGAAATCTCCGAACATAAAATATCTCGGCAGTAAGGAAGAAAACCTCCTTGGTGAAGGATACCTTTTAGATTATCTAAGGATTTCATGGTATTCAAGAGAATATTTGAATAAATTTGCAGATTATGTCCCTTCAGAAATGAATTTTTCATCAATCATTCAGGGGAATCAGATAATCTATAAAGGAGTTCTAAGGAATCAAAACAAAACTGAAAAATGGGCTACTCTAATAATAAAATATCAATTCTATAGGGATGCGATAAAGAATGAGATGATAATAGCAAATGATTACCTTCCAGTAACAATGAATCTCTATCTCTCAACAAGGACATTTACCCCATTAAATTACTTTACATATAAAGACTGGTATGGAAAAGAGAATGAAAGGAGGATTTATCCCTCTGAGGGTTATATAAGGGTAAAAAACAAAAAATTCAGAAGTGTATTCCTACATAACAAAAACAAGGGCATTTATATAAGATATGGAAATACTGCACCCTACCCGAGCAATATCTATTATCTGGGGTCCATAGGGTATAACTATAGTTCTGTAAACATAGATTATCAGAAATTTATACAACCAGGGGATTCGTTGCATATAACGAGGTATATCTCAATGGGTGATGAGAATACTACAGAAAAAAATGTTGATAGGTATCTTTCTGTAGGTCTTTATCCATATCCTGAAGGTATTATTCCTCTCATAATAACAAGTTATTTAGAGAGATTAAACCATAGTACAGAAAAGAAATTAAATTCAAGTTTTTATGTATACAAAAAATTAAAATATGCAAATATAACATATACTGAAGGAATAAATATGAGAAATGAAGAAATAAACAAAACCATAATGAATAAATTGCTTTCTTATGGAATAGATGTTATTGGTTACGAAAATTTCTTTTATAGGTTTACTGACCCGTTACAGATTCAGAAAGAAAAAATAAGGGATATGAGAAGGAACGCAAGGATTTACTATAATCTGAATATAAGTGGTTTCATACCCAATGGCTTAAAATATAACTTAGATACAATAAATGCGTCAATAGATGAAAATATAACATTTATAATTGCTACCTCCGTAGAGCCTCCAATAGAGGAATTCAATCGGGAGGGTTTAAGATATCCCAAAATTGTATATTATCACGGAAACAAAACATCTTTAGTTCTACTACCTGTCTCAAATCCAACAAGTTCATTACTGAGACCAGAATACAATATAAAAGATATTCTCTCACAATGGAAATCCACAATAGATTCTGTTATCAGAGAGGATGATCTGTGTATATTCCTCCTCAGATCTACACGGATTAGAGGATATATAAATGAAATATTGAATTTAATAGACTATGCCAAAAACAAGGGAATGACACCAACAACACCCAAAAGAATTGCAGAGCATTTCAGGCTACTGCAGAATATCTATGCAACAGTATCAAAGGATATTGATTCTGTAAATATCTTTATAAAAAATAATAATAACAGACCTATTAAAGGATTAACATTCAGAGTTACAATGCCAACAATAGAATGGAGATGTCCTTACAAGGCAATAAATGGCAAGATTACAAGAATCAAAAGAGAAGGCTTAAACTGCATATCCTATGTAACAACAAATTTGAGTGAAAAGGAAAATAAAGTAGTCATAATAGAACCAAATATCACAAGAAGGGAATTCAATATAGAGATGCCAGAAAATCCCATAGAGGGCAAGATACGAATTAAGATAATGGATGAGTATAATAACAGTGTGGGAAGTGCATTGGTGACAATAGAAAATAAAGTATATAAAACTGATGAAGATGGAGTTCTTAACATAAATCTGAGGAGAGGTAAATACACAATAAAGATAGAGAAACCCGGATTTAAAACCAAAATAACTGATTTAGA
>CAZQER010000073.1:0-4729 GCA_964592095.1 uncultured archaeon | reverse complement strand
TTGGCATTCATCTATAAGCTAAAGCTTATAGTATTCTGCTGAATTTGTAATAAATAACAACACAAACTCATCCAAAAGATAGAATTGCTATGATTCCAAATATTAACTCAACGAATACCAAGAATAATACCAAATTTACCTCTGAAATTCCATTGGTTATTTTCATTATCCATTGACAAAGGCTTATCGGTCTTTTTCTGCAGATGAGTTTTCCATTGTAAATCTCACCCTCCCACCCCTTGCTCGGAAATCCATTCCTCAATTTAATTATGAAATCTATAGCATATGGAATTATAACAATAACACCCGCTGTCTCGAAATTACCTATAATAACTGCTGATGCGATCACAGTACCTATACAGAGGGTTCCTATATCGCCAATCAGTAATTTTGCAGGGTACCAGTTATAAAATAAAAAAGCAAATAATGCCCCAGACATTGAGAGAAGCAGGATTAATGCCTCTAAGCTTCCAATCTTCAATGCTATGAATGCAAGTGACATAGAGGCTATAAAGCCCATTCCCGCCTCAAGTCCATTAAATCCAGCCAGCATATTGGTAACATTTGATGCTCCTGCAATACCTATTGGTACAAATATAAGGGCATAGAGGATTCCAAAATCTACACTACCTATAAATGGAAATCTCATTGTTGATACTCCTGCCTTTACAGCAACTAAGGGTAATGCAGCAAATAAAGGTAATAAAGCCTTTATTGATTGTCTCATTGCAAACAAATCATCAAAGATGCCGATTATTGTCATAATCAAAATTGTTGATAGAGAAGCAAGAATTAAGTTTAGATGAAGTTCTGATATAATGGAGATCCCAAAAATTGATGAAACATGCTCGGAGAAGGTATACATAAAAATGGATAACAATACACCTGCAGAAAATCCAAAAACTATTACAAAACCCCCCATTTCGGGTAGAACGGGTTTATCTCTTTTGTTTATATCAATGCCTGTTAGATTAGCCTTTTTTAACTTTGGCATTATCCAAGGAGTTGCGATAAATGTTGTAAGAAATGAAACCGTGAATATTAGAAGATAAATTAGCATTTTGTTTTGTATTGATATTTTATTTATTTGATTTAATAATCTTATAATATCATCATAAACTCAATAAAATTAAAATCCAGAATGCGGCTGTAGTGTAGCCTGGTTATCACTCGGGCTTGCCAAGCCTGCGACTCGGGTTCAAATCCCGACAGCCGCATAAGCTTATTTTTAAAGTTTTAGTTCTTTTATTATATATCTGATTTTAATAATAACTAAATTAATGGTAAATTTAGCGAGCAGATCATATTGATATAAAGTTAATTACTATATCTTATACCATTTATTTAAAGACTGAATCACATATTATAGAACCCATAATGGAAAAGACGATAAACAATAAATCTGAGGATAAAAAAGAAGACGAAGAGTTTAAATATAGACTTAGGCTTGCAGGTTTTATTTTAGATGGAAATCTTGACATAGTGAGGGCTCTTACAGGTATTAAAGGCATCGGTTATCAAACATCTCTTGCTCTTGTTAAGAGTTTGCGTATTAGGGCTGATAGAAAAGTGGGCACATTAAGTGATAATGAGATAAATAAAATTGAAAATGCTGTTCAAAATCTTGATAAATACCTCCCCAGATGGATGCTTAACAGACAAAGGGATCCATACTCTGGAAAGGATAAACATTTAATAGGAGCTGATCTTGAGATGTCATTGAGGGAGGATATATCAAGATTAAGAAGAATTAAGTCATATAGAGGTATTAGACATGCCTTGGGACTTCCTGTAAGGGGGCAGAGAACAAGAACATCATTTAGAAAGGGAGTTACTGTTGGAGTAACTAGGAAAAAGAAATAGGATATGGAATAAAAATGGGGGACCCTAGAAAACATAGAAGAAAATATGAAAGACCTCAACACCCGTGGAAGGAGGAGAGAATAAAACAAGAAACTGAGATTGCAAAGAAATACGGCTTAGTTAACAAAAGGGAGATATGGAAGGCTAAATCTATAATTGACAGATTCAGAAAAGGGGCAAGAAGTCTGATGAGTTCTACTGGAGAGGGTGCTGAAAAAAGAAGAAAGGAATTATTAAGCAGATTGAACAGAATTGGACTGCTTGATTCAAACTCCTTAGAAGATGTCTTGAGGCTTACCACAGAGGATTTATTGGAGAGAAGGCTTCAGACAATTGTTTATAGAAAGGGTCTTGCAGATACTATAAAGCAGGCAAGACAATTTGTTCTTCATAGACATGTTCTTGTTGGTGATAGGATAGTTGATGTTCCAAGTTATATAGTGGAAAAGAGTATGGAGGACTCTGTAAAATTGAAAAAGGATTTGGTAGTACTTAAACACTCTTCAAGCAAGGGTTCAACTAAAGAAAAAGAAAATGGCTGAGAAAGAAAAAAAGGATACTCCGCAAAAGGATAACAAAGTAATGGAAGAGAAGAGGAGCAAAAAGAAAGAGATGTGGGGTATTTTACATATATATTCATCAAAAAATAATACAATACTTCATGTAACCGATATAACTGGTGCAGAGACAATAAGTATTAGGTCGGGTGGACAGATTGTTAAGGCACAGAGGGAAGAGGCATCTCCATATGCTGCTATGAAGGCTGCCACCATGATTGCAGAGGATATCATGGATAAGGGTATTACTGGTCTTCATATCAAGGTCAGGGGTCCTGGGGGGCATAATGGACCCAAATATCCCGGAAAAGGAGCACAGGCTGCGATAAGGGCAATATCAAGAACACCTATCACAATAGGTAGAATAGAAAATGTTACCCCGATATCAAGAGGAGGTTGTAGACCAAAGGGTGGTAGAAGGGGTAGAAGAGTTTAAAAATGGAATTAAAGATAATAAAAAAATCGGAGGATAGGGTTGAATTCAATGTGAAGGGTATAGATATCAGTATGGCTAATGCACTTCGCAAGATAATAATATCTGAGATTCCAATAATGGCAATAGAGGATGTTACATTTTATGATAACTCGTCTGTTATGCACGATGAAATTTTAGCCCATAGATTGGGTCTTATTCCCCTCAAAACAGACCCCACTGGGCCTGATAAAATAAAGATAAGCCTTGATGTAAGAGGACCTGGAATTGTATATGCAAAGGATTTGAAGGTTGCTGAAAAAAAGATTAAAGGTAAAAAACTAAGGTATGAAAGCATTGCTGTCTATGATAGGATTCCGATCATAAAATTAACGGAGAATCAGAAAATAAAACTTGAAGCTACTGCAATACTTGGGAAGGGTAAGAAACATATAAAATGGCAGGGTGGTTTGGCATCTTATGAAATAAAGGATGATGGTTCCTTTGACTTTTTTGTTGAATCTTATGGTCAGATGAGTGTGGATGATTTAATCAAAAGTGCATTTAATATCTTCAACAAAAAACTCGATGGTCTTAAATCAAGCATAAAGAATCTTAAATAGACCACGCGGGGGTGCCCGAGTCTGGTCAAACAATGATGCCTGTATTAATTTGGTTAATAAAGGCATCTTGGACTAAAGGGGCACGGTTGAGGGCCGTGTGGCATAGGCCTGCACGAGTTCGAACCTCGTCCCCCGCATAACCCTTAAAAACGAGATATGGTTTTCAGGTGTTTGTAATGAAAGCAAATGATGAAGATATAAACAGATTGAAACTCATAGCAGAGTTGAAAAAGGCGGCAAGAGAGAATAATGCACCTGTATGGAATAAAATAGCTGAAGAACTATCACGCTCAAGAAGGAATAGAAGGTGTGTGAATGTATGGAAGATTAATAAATATACAAAAAAAGGGGATTTGGTGATTGTTCCTGGAAAGGTTCTTGGAGACGGTATCCTTGAGCATAAAGTAGAGGTTGCGGCATTTAAATTTACAGACAATGCAAGAAGGAAGATTGAGGATATTGGTGGAAGAACGGTATCCATTAAAGAATTAATAGGGAGGAATCCAAAGGGGTCAAAAATAAGGATAATAGCATAAAGATTAATGATGATTGTAAATGCCGAGGGCAATATTGTGGGGAGATTGGCATCGTATGTTGCTAAAAAAGCGCTATCTGGTGAGACGGTAATTGTAGTAAATGCAGAGAAGGCAATAATCTCGGGAAAGAAGGAAACGATACTTAATAAAGAAAGGGGAAGACTTAATATCAGGAATCTTGGAAATCCAAGAAAGGGGCCGTTTCATCAGAGAAGACCTGATAAATACCTGAGAAGGGTTATAAGAGGGATGTTGCCATATAAAAAACCTATAGGAAAAAGTGCATATAAGAGAGTTATGGTCTATATAGGAATTCCAAAAGATGAAATTAAGAAAAATCACAATATTGAAGTGGATGATTCAGATATATTTGAATTAGATGATTTAAAAAAGAATATCGGGGATTATATGACCCTTGGGGAGATTTGTAATGCTATTGGAGGTAGATGGTAATGGCTGATGTTTTGCATATGGCAGGCAAGAGGAAAATGGCGATCGCAAGAGCAACAATCAGTAAAGGAAATGGTAGGGTTACCATAAACTCCATACCATTGGATATTTATGGAACGAGAATTGCACGGATGAAGATTAATGAATCACTTATGATTGCCTCTAAATATGTTAACTTGAATGATATAAATATCAAGGTAAATGTCAAAGGCGGTGGGATTATGGGGCAGACAGATGCTATAATATCATCCATTGCGAGAGCATTGGTGGAGTGGAGTAAAAATGAAA
>CAZQER010000072.1:0-4750 GCA_964592095.1 uncultured archaeon | reverse complement strand
TCAGGGACTACCATACTCGCTCAATATCCGAGAGTGTTTTCTCTGCCTTCAAGAGGGACTTCCTCTTCCTCTACGAAGACGATAAAACGGCGGAGAAGGCAGGAGGCTTTCGCCAGAGTTTGCGACTACAACCTCAAGAGATTGTGCTATCTGAAACATCTTGATATATTAGCTGCGGATGTGTGGGATACATTAATTATGTCACAAGACCATATTAGTTAAATAATATTTTAATTTAATATTATCATGTGTATTTAATTATATATCTGTTCATATTATAATGTTCATATTATAACAATGTCATTATATAGTAGATTAAAATGCCAATACTCAAGAAAAGGGTTGCAAGGGGTCCTGCGGGGGGTGCAGGTTTGGTAAGATATTTTGATGTGGATGAAGGTGGTCCTAAAATAGACCCCAAGATTATAGTTGGAATAGTTATTGCTTTGATAATTGTTGAGGTAATGGTTTCAATTATTCTGGTCTAACTGTGCTATGCTTTTGCTTTTTAAAGAAACAAGCATATATGTATTTGTAGCGTTTTGCTTTTTAAAGAATGTCGTCTAATGATATGTATTAAAATATATATTTATATAAGGTGAGAAAATGGCTGAAAAAAAATATTATGAATTAAAGGACAGAAGTGGAAAAAAACATGTATTTACGGGAAAGACACCAAGACAGGCTGCCTTAAAGGCCGCTACGAGGGGATTTAAGGAGATTAATCTAAGAGAAAGGGGTAGAAGAAACAAGGATGGAACATATTCCATACATATGTTTACCGGTGATGTTAAGGTAGTTGATGCTCCAGTAAATAGACCAAGTTGGCTTCCCGCAAAGGTTAAAAAGCCAATTGTTAAGAAGAAGGGTGTAAAGAGGGTCAAAAAGATTTGATTTATTTAATTCTTTTTCTTTTTCTTTTTCTTTATTATTTACATGATTATCTTCAGTGGTTCCAAATCTGTATTGCTTACAAAAAAGGTTGTCAGGGAAACCAACATTGATATTGGTGAAAGAGAGATTAGGGAATTCCCGGATTCTGAGATTTATGTAAGAATTCTATCCGATGTCCATAATGAAACATGTATTCTAATACAGTCCATTACTGATAACAGTGCCATGATAGAGACATTTCTCTTCTTAGATGCTCTGAGAGATTTGGGTGCTGAAAGAATTCATGCTATATTACCGTATCTGGCATATTCAAGACAGGATAAAAGATTTGAAAAGGGTGAGGCATTATCTGCAAAGACGGTATTGAATATTATAGATAACCTATCGGATTCTATTACTGTTATAAATTCACACTTTCTTAATAATGAGGGGGTGTATAATTTTCATGGTGTAGAGATAAATAATTTAGATGCCTTCCCTCTTCTTGTAGAATACTTCAAAAACAGGTTTAATAATGCAATAATAATTGCACCGGATGAAGGGGTTAAAGGATATGTTAGTAATGCCGCAAAACTCTTTGGCTGCGAATTCGATTATCTTGAAAAGAAAAGAATTGATAGCAATAATGTTGAGATAAAACCAAAGAATGTGGATGTTAATGGTAAGGATGTTGTTATTTTGGATGATATGATATCAACTGGAGGAACTATGATAGAGGCATCAAAATCTTTGAAATCCATGGGGGCAAGGACAATTAACATAGGGTGTGTACATGGTGTTTTCTCAAAGGGAACAGAAATATTTGATAGCGTATGTAATACACTTGTATGTACCGATACAATAGAGAGAAAAGAAAGTGATATTTCTGTTGCAAGGTTGATAGGTGAATGGATTCTGAAAAATCTACCATGATGGGGTTGTTGAATCTATAATATCTTTCAGTTAAATAATTATTATATGGAAACCTTTAAATCTGTCTTAGCAAGATATAAGAAATGTTTATCTATTTTTTTATTTCTGTTAATTTTTTTTGTTTTTGTAGGAATTATTGCAAATGAGTTAAATAGTAATGATATTGATATAACAGTGAATATATCAAAGGTATGTTTTGATGGGAGTTGTATTTCGGTTGAAATTCCAAGAGGTATGGATGAGATGGCAAGGGGTCTTATGTTCAGAGAAAAACTCAATGAAGATGAAGGAATGTTGTTCATATTTCAATGTGAAGATAAATATCCATTCTGGATGAAAAATATGAAATTTCCCATTGATATAATATGGATGGACTCCAATGGGAGGGTGGTGCATATTGAAAGGAGTGTTCCACCATGCAAAAGAGAGCCGTGCATTATATATAAACCAAAAGTAAAGGCAAAATATGTTTTGGAGGTGGTAGCAAATTTTACAATAAAACAAAACATTACATTGAACTCAAATGCCGTTTTTTATTAATATTATAAAATTCAATTCTAATTCCTTCGTCCACAATTTTTGTCTTTATTACCCTGCCCCCTACATTTTCTATTTCCTTTGATACATCACCCAATGCGATCATTATGCCACCCTTCCCTGCTCCACATAGTTTTGCACCAGATGATTTCTTTCTTGCAGCCCATACAAGTCTATCCAATTCGGGTGATGAGACACCTATTGATGACAAAAGCCCGTGATTTATATTCATAATCTCTCCAAAATTTTTTAAATCCCCTTTCTCCAGGAATTTTTGTCCATAATCCACAATATCAATCATAATATCCAAGTATTTATCAAAGAATTTTGGGAATTTATCCTTCAGTCTCATTACATCCATCACAATCTTCCCGGTGTCTGATTTTATATTTGTATTTCCTATTGTGATTGAGGGATATTCCTTTACGGATATCTTTTTAAATTTGCCCTTTTTATATCTCAGAATTCCACCATAGGTCACCGAAAATGGGTCCACACCAGACGATTTTCCATGAACTATATTCTCAATATCCCATGCAAGGTTTGCTATTTCCTTCATCTCCAGTTCGTGACCAAGTTCCTTTGAAATTGAAAGAACCAGTGACGCTGCAGCAGATGCTGAACTTCCAAATCCAGAGGAAACGGGTGCCTCAGAGTTTATCCATATATTTAATCCACTATTTTCATTCAGATATGTGAATATTTTATCTATTGCCTCTGCAGTTAGTACGGTATTCCACCTTCTTTTAAGTTTTGGGATATCTGAAAGATGGAATTTGAAATCCTTTACATTTGTGGATTCATTATTTAGGATAAAGGTATTATCATCTCTCTTCTCAATGGTTGCATATGTCCTTAAATCAACTGCTGCAACCAGAACCGGATTTCCATAAACTGCAGCATGTTCTCCCAATAGAATAACCTTTCCAGGAGCAGATGCTCTTGTTGTCATTTCTCTTTAATTCCCTTCAATCCTCTTTACTATTGCATTGCCCATATCTGATGTTGAACTTGAACCACCCAAATCCTTTGTTCTTATCTTTCCTTCCTTCAGAACATCCTGAATTGCACTTATTATATTATCTGAGGATTGTTCTTCACCTATTTCATCAAGCATCATTGCACCAGCCCATATTGTTGCTATTGGATTTGCAATATTTTTTCCAGCATATTTTGGTGCTGAACCATGAATCGGTTCAAACATTGATACACCATCGGGATTTATATTTCCTCCCGGTGCCAATCCCAGACCTCCCTGAATCATGGCTCCTAAATCTGTAATTATATCGCCAAACATATTTGGTGTTACGATTACCTGATAATATTCAGGGCTCTTTACAAACCACATTGTAATTGCATCCACAAAGTTGAAATCCGTCTCTATTTCAGGATAATCACTTGCCACTTCTTCAAATACCTCTCTCCAGAAACCGTATATGTCTGTGAGAACATTTGCCTTGTCTACCCCCACGACCCTGTTTTTACCTTTCTTTCTTGCAAATTCAAATGCATATCTTATAACCCTCTCACAACCCTTTCTACTAACAACTCCCAATTGATAAGCCAATTCATCACCCTCTGACTCTATATCCAGATTGAATTTCACATTATAGAGACTCCTCTTTATTTCCAATAATTCCTTATTCATACCCTCTCTTACACGACCTCCCACACCAACATAAAAGTCTTCAGTGTTCTCCCTAATAACTGTAAAATCTATATCCCTCGGTTTTTTGTCTTTAATGGGACAGTTTACACCCTCCAAAAGTTTTATGGGTCTCAGGTTTATGTATTCATCAAAATAAAATCTGATGTTAAGTAGAATACCTTTCTCCAAAATTCCTGGCTTTATTCTCGGGTCGCCCAATGCTCCAAGATAAATTGCATCCATCTTGGATATTTCTTTTAAAACATCCTCGGGAATAAGTTCCTTTGTTTTAAGGTAGTGTTCTGCACCGAATGGATACTCTATCCATTCTATCTCAAAACCATTTTTCTCAGAAACAGCATCTATAACCTTCACACCCTCCCTAACTATCTCTGGTCCTATTCCATCACCCGGGATTAATGCGATCTTGTATTTTTTCATTACTTGCACCTCCTTTTATTAAAAATAATATGCTGTGTTGAATAAATCGCAAAGCACTTCTTTGTGAAAAGAAAAAGACCATAATGGTGTTGTGTTATGGTCTATAAGGATAATAGGAATTGGAATTTATATAATAAACGATTAGTGAAGGGAGTAAATCCTACTTAAGTTTTGAGATAAGGAACTAAAAGATATGCTGTTAGAGGCAAGAAGATAAATTGAATTATTCAACAAAGGAGAGAATATATTCATCAGACAAAGGCAAATAATCAACATTATTACTTGCTAAACTGTAAGGAGAATCACAAATTCCATCCC
>CAZQER010000071.1:0-4773 GCA_964592095.1 uncultured archaeon | reverse complement strand
CTTCATGCTCTGATGGAATACAGAATCAGGGTGAAGAGGGTATAGATTGTGGAGGTCCATGTAAGCCTTGTACTACCCTAACAACCGCTACCTCAACTACCACAACAACCACCACTGTAACTACAACGACCTCTACTACAACAACTGCAATAACTACAGTGATGTCTGAAAGTACTACAACAACCGTTACTACTACAACTCAGGTAAAACCAAAAAGAATTAGCATTATGCCGTATCTTGCACTGGTTCTTCTATTGCTTATTTTTACCTTTTATTATCTATACCATAACGGAAATACATTTGTTAAGAAGTAGGGCAAATATCTAAAGAGAAACTTGGACTAGGAGAAAGAGTATAAGATGGGAAAGATACTAAAAGTTGAGTTAAATTGGCTGAGAGGTCCAAAATATAGTTATAAATGAATAAATAATATAAATTACCGTATTTCATATGTTTTATAGAAAGTAATAAAATATAAATAATATAAATAAAGATCTTAATAGTTATTTGATATAATAATTTGATATAATAAAGGTGGTAAGATGGGGGGTAAACATAAAATAGTATATCTTTCAGTTGGTATTCTTTTTTGCTGTTTTCTTACAAATGCCAGTTATTATTACTACGATAAAAACTTAGATATTAACACAAAATTTCTTGATAACTCTACAGAATTGGTGGTTCTGAAGAATAACCTATTTGGATATGCTCATTTCATAAATCTTGGATATTATCCCCCCTCTGAATTTCCTCTTCTATTCATTTGTAAGAACGATTCCAATAATATCCATATTCTAAATTCAAAGGAGAATGGGGATAGATACATAATAGAATTTAAAGAGCCATCAATTATAGATGAGAGAAGAAACTATATTATTAGAGGGTATAAAAATAATGACAAGGAGATAAAGAGAAGATTAATGAGATATAGAGAGAAATTAGATATCCTTCATAAAAAGGTCAAGAGAAGGATTGAGGAGATAACTGGGAGAAAGATACATAGTATAAAGGAGTTCAAAAATGTTTTCAATGGAATTGCGATCTCTTTAACTGATAATGAGATTAAAAGTATTGCTAAATTACCTTATGTTAAAAGGATTTATAAAGATAAAAAAGTTAGAGCATTATTGCAGGATTCTGTAAAACAGATAAATGCCTCTAATTTATGGAATCTGGGAGTAACTGGAAAAAATATCGGGGTTGCAGTGATAGATACAGGTATAGATTATACTCATCCAGATTTAGGTGGTTGTTTTGGACCTACCTGTAAGGTTGTGGATGGGTACGATTTTGTAAATAATGATAGTGACCCTATGGACGATAACGGTCATGGAACACATTGTGCGGGAATAGTTGCCGCTAATGGTAGTTTAAAGGGGGTTGCTCCAGATGCCAAACTTTACGCTTATAAGGTTTTGAGTGAAAGTGGATGGGGTTATACAAGCGATGTAATTTCGGGTATAGAAAGGGCTGTGGACCCTGATGATGATGGAGATACATCAGATCATGTCGATATCATATCCCTGAGCTTAGGAGGTTATGGAAATCCCGATGATCCAACTTCAAAGGCTGTAGATAATGCTGTTGATTCAGGGGTTGTTGTGGTTGTTGCTGCAGGTAATCTTGGAAGCGGGGGTTACAAAACAATAAACTCTCCCGGTACTGCAAGAAAAGCCATAACGGTTGGTGCTGTAAATAAAACAGATGTAATTGCCTATTTTAGTTCTAAGGGTCCTGTAATATGGGAAAACGGGAGTTTACTGAAACCCGATGTAGTAGCTCCAGGAGTTGAAATAAACTCAACTGTTCCTAATGGCAGCTGTTATCTTTGTGACCCTTCAGGATATGATACATTAGATGGAACATCAATGGCAACGCCACATGTTGCTGGTGCTGCAGCTTTATTGTTAGATGCTCATCCGGATTGGACACCATATGATGTAAAATCTGCTTTAATGAACACTGCTAAAGATTTGGGATATGATGCATTTACCCAAGGTTCTGGAAGGATTGATGTGTTAAAGGCGTATAATACTACAATTGTTACATATCCTCAAAGTTATGACTTTGGGCGGGTTTTGAATGAGAGCAATGTTAGCATAACAATAAAGAATATAGGTAATTATTCATATTTTTTTCATGTATATGCTAACAGAGTATATTCAACAAAAGGATTAAATTTTTCAATAGCAAATGTTTCAAACTCAAGTTTTCTCTTATCACCCAATGAGGATATAACGATAGATCTAAGGATAAATGCCACTAATATAAGTGGGGGCTTTTACTATGGATATATGCGAATAGAAAATACAAATCTATCAACAAATTATACATTTCCATACTCCTTCAGAAAAACAGGTCGTCTTTATGTAGAGGTAAAAAGCTATAAGTTTTCCGATGATGATTTATCCCCAAACTTTCTGATATTTGATGATAATCTTAGTGAAATAATAAGAGCTTGGTGGGGTTGGGATTTCGTGGGTAATAATTATACATTTGAGACAGAAGAATGTGGGAATTATACTGTTGTAGCAATGGGAAGTAGCAAATCATCTTCACAGTCTAACCTTTCATATATCGTAATAAAGAAGATTACTTTACCTTACTATCAGAAAAATATATCACTTATCTTAGAAAATGAAACATCTCCTCTTAAAATCAATACAACAGATTTAAATAATAAACCATTGGATAGGGTAGAGTGGGATATAACATTTATCCATTGTAAGAGTGATATTCTCCATCCTGATTTAAGCGATATATCCTATGATAATTGTAGTGGCATGGAGATAGGATGGAGCAATTTCTTCTTTCAGGGATATAATACAACAATTTATCTATCTGATTTTGAATATAAGGATAACAATACCATATTCATCAAATATCTCGGGGTTCCATCTGCGCTTGAGGGAATGCATGAGAATATTAATGATATTTTATCAGTAGATATTGAAGACTATATGAAATTGATTAATGAATTTGGACTTTCTGATAGCATATATTTAATAGGTCATGAATTAAAGGGCTTTAATTCATCACAGCATTATTTGAATTACGATGATGATAAATTTGCCAAATTTTATAGAAAAACAGCATGGCCAGGGTATGAGCCAGAGTACTTTTATCATGACATCTTTTATTTTTCACCCGTGGATTTCTTTGCATGGGGGGTAGGCGATTCATATATACCTGAAAATAAGACAATCTATGCACTTACTGAAGGATATATGTGGGCATTTTATGATTGGGTAGGGTTGAACTATATTAAAAATTACAGCGATCCGGAGTACCTGGCGTTCCTCCAGAGTAATGGGCCTGTAGCATTTGTATATAACCTAAGTGAAAACAATTCATATTTCTACGGATATGATAGAAATAGATCAGCATCTAATGCTATATTCTGGTTTGGAAAGGCACCATTTTTGTTTGCAAATTTCTCAAATGATAATTCAACTATAAAATTTGAGGGTCCAGAATATTTTGATTATTATACACGACTTGTCTTTGGTCCCGAGAGGAATACCTACTATTATAAAGGAACACATAGTTTAATACCAAATGCAACAATAGAGGTATACAAAAACGGGTTTTTATATGATAGTGATATACTTGATTGGAATGAAGGATACCATAGTTATGTGGACGATGGGAATTATTCGGTTAATATAACATTCCCCATGTTATATCCGATAATGAATACAACACAGATCATAGCGAAATTCTCTATTCCGTCATCGGATGTGAACCCTCCATTTATTCATAACTTAAATGCACCAGAAAAATATAAAAAATGGGAAAATATATCAATAGCATTTGATGTTAAAGATGATATCGAATTTGACACTGCAAGTGTATGGTATAAAAATGAAACAGAAACATCATGGAAATCATTGGGTATAAACAAAAATGGTACACGCTGTGAAGTATTAATACCCTCTAGTAGTTCAGAGAGGATAGATGTTAAGATAATGTTAAATGACTCCCAAGGTAATGAAATTACATATATATTTACACCACTCTCAATTTTAGAATATCCCCTAGAAATAAATGCCTCATTAAACCTCACCTCTAATGTTTGTAAGGGACAACCATTAAAGCTCTATGGTAGAGTAAAGGATATCAAAAGAGATGATTATTTGTCTGGATTGGCACTTAATATCTATAGAAATGATGAGTTTATGGGAAAGACAGTTACACTTCCATATATAAATTATAGTTGGTATAATTATACGAAAGGGGAGGGGGAATTTGAAGATGAGGTATATATCCCATTAAACTACTCCAATTCCGTAGCCAATTTTAGTGTAGAATTTATTGGCTCAGGCGTATACCCTAAAATAACAAAGACAATAAATATAACGGTGTTCCAATTAGAATCAATAAAGCCATATGTTAACCTTATTTATCCATCCAATAATAAGGTTACATCAAACAATAATATAATATTTGATTGTTATACTGAAGAAACTGTTAATCTAAGTTGCACCCCTATTGAGGATATAGAGATTAAAAATGTTACCCTTTACTGGAATTATCCGGGATATTGGGATGCAAATGAAACACAAAGTGTAACTGGAAATCCAGTAGAGGTCAATTTCACAAAGAATGGTTTGAGTGATGGTGTATTTAAATGGAATTGTTATGTATGTGATAATTCCAACAACTGTAGTTTTGCCTCTCAGAATTATAGTATTACTATTGATACACATAAGCCGATAATCTCCATAAATTCACCTCGACCAAACCTTCTTACCGATAATAATACGATAACAT
>CAZQER010000070.1:0-4866 GCA_964592095.1 uncultured archaeon | reverse complement strand
AAGATACATTTCATATCTTGACCCATTAACATATGGTGTAGATGGTTTAAGAGGTATATTAGTTGGTGTTTCCTCGTTTTCAGTTCTTTTTAATTTCGCAGTATTAATTGGTTTCTCTGCTGTCATGATTTTTCTTGGAGCATATTTCTTTGAAAAAAGTGAATCTGTTTAATAAAACATTATGTAAAGCCATTCGGCGGTGTCTCAATTTTAATTTTAGGCACAAAAACTTTCTCGGCTTCGCCTCAAATTTTTGGCTATGCCAAAAAGAATATAACAGCGATTAAGAGGGCTTTGTTGCCTTCGGCAAATCGTTCCAAATTTCCGCTTCGCTGAGACTTCTCTTAATCGCATACTACGATATTTGACTCTGGAAAGGCGGTATTTGAAGCATTTTTGAATTACAATATAAATAAATAGAAAGTGGAGAGTATGAGCAAATGTTGAAGAATTTGAAAGAGCGGTTAAGAAACTTGTTACCCAATATGATACCGCTAATTGGGAAAATAAATTTTGTAGTCGGCGGTGCTTTAGAAGTTCTTTTTTGTGCATTGTTGGGGTCTATAGGATTTGAATATAGTGGTTAAAAGAAGCAGGATACGATATTGAAATTAATGGAATTAAGTTTTCTCTAAAACTCTAAAATGTTAATGAAATCAAAAAAGATGAGGGAAAATTTTAGTTATCATATATCTTTAATTATAGTATTATAGTAGTGTGATTCCTCTTGGCATTTTTCCAAATCTCTTCCTGAATTCAGATGGCCACCTCTTTGGTTCCATTCCCTTTTGAGATAGAAATGTGGCAAGCCATCTTTCCAAACCAATCCCCGTGCATCCAGAATGTAATTCCTCACCACCAGATAGTTTTACATTAAATCCCCTTGTATATTTATCACCATTATTGGACGCATTCTGAAACTCTAACCATTCACTCTCTTCCCTGGAACCCCTGTATGGTAGATACGCCTCAAAGTCAACAGTTCCTATTTCATACTTATTATCTGCAAGCCCGATTAAACCTTCTTGTGCCATAAACCATGGCGTAACCCATGCCATCCTCCATTCAATCTCTAAGATTTCATTAAAAATCATTTTATATCTATCAATAATCTCCTTGTGAATCTCCCTCACCTGCCTTTTTGTTCCAATCCAGATAATCTCAATTCTATGGAATTCATCAACCCTCTCTATTCCATGGATTCCTCCACTTTCATATCTCATAGATGGTCCACTTCTATCAAACAACTTTAAAGGCATCTCATCTATGGAAAGGGTTCTGTTCTCAAAATATGGCCATAATGGTGGACATTGAGCATAGGATACGCCACCTATGGGAAAATCAAGCCTTTCCTTTATTTTTTTCAATGGGATTTCTCCAGTGATTTTATATTCATCGATTATATCCTGCCAGAATTCTGGTTTTCTGGTCCTTGGAGGACATAGATAATATATTTCCGCATAGATGCTTTTGGCATGTCCCGACCTCTTCCATACATCCCATGTAACAGCCTTTGGTATAATCACTTCCTCAAAATTCATTGGCTTTAATAATTCATCCTCTACTATTGATTCCATGACCCTGATAATCTTGGTTGGAATTGGACCAAAAATCCACTGACCCCTTCCTCTATGCTTAATCCATTCTCTCTTTACCATCTCCTCAGTCGGATTCTTGTTCCATACATGTTCTCTTCGTTTTGATTCCCAGATAATCTCATGATACTCTGCCTTTCCCCCATATGATTGTTGTTCTATCTTCTCTTTGATAAGATTTATAATTCTATCAACATAGTTTCTTTTTAAGAACTCCTCGGAAAGATTTTCAAGGACAATATTGCATCTTTTATCCTTAAATTCAATCTCATCTACAAAAGGGATTTTTATATTTCTTTCGGGTTTTTTTTGTATATCAAATGAGATTTCGTATCTATTGCCAATAATCTCTCTGATTCCTATTCTATATCTCCTGCCAATTTCTTCACTAAGAAAATTTTTTATTCTGAAAACAGCATCATGAGGACGAACATATCTACCGGAGGATATTACTATTTTTAGTTTATTGCCTCTTATTGTCCATTCATCTATAACTGCTCCCTTACCCTTTGGTGCACCCTTTTCGAGCAATTTACATGAATTCTCTATATATCTTGATATGTTTACATCTTTTTCTAATTTCCCGCTGAGAACAAATACTGCATTTAGAGTAAATTTCATCATATTTAAAGAAAGAGAATAAAAAAAGAAAAAGGAATAAAAGCGAAAATTATTTAAGAACATAAATATCAAGTATAATTATGTTACATCTATTGACATGGATAATAGTCTTTATAGTGAGTTTATCTCTCTTAGTTAAATCCTCGGATTATTTTACAGATTCTGCAGAAAAAATAGGGATATACCTTGGACTTCCAGCATTTATCGTTGGGGTTACCATAGTTGCATTATCTACCTCCATGCCCGAACTTGTTGTATCCATTCTTGCTGTTTTGAGAAATACATCTGAAATAGTTGTGGGTAATGTTATTGGTTCAAATATAACAAATATATTTCTTATTTTGGGTATCGCTGCCATTATTGGTAAAAAAATCAAAATTACATATGAATTGATTCATGTTGATTTACCGTTGTTTGTAGGTTCTGCATTTTTATTAGCGGTAACTATATGGGATGGGGTTTTTACCTTATATGATGCAGTGTTATGCTTGGGATGTATGGTCCTTTATTTACTTTACACGATAAAAGCAAAAAGGAAGCGGAAATATGAAATTAAAAGAAGAAAATGGGAGTGGAAACCCCTCTTCGTTCTTATTTTAAGCTCTATTTTCATCTACATTGGTGCAGAGTACACAATTAAATCCATTATCAGATTATCGGAGATATTGGGAATAGAAAAAGAGATAATAGCAATAAGTATTGTAGCATTTGGCACATCTCTACCTGAATTAAGTGTAAGCGTTTCTGCAGCAAGAAAAGGGAAACCTGAGATAGCAGTTGGGAACATATTGGGTTCAAACATATTCAATGCCCTTGCTGTTATGGGAATACCTGCACTAATCGGAAATTTGATTATACCCCCTAGCATACTTACATTTGGTTTGCCAATGATGCTGATAGCAACATTATTGTACTTTTTTATCACACAAGATAAAGAAATAACAAAATGGGAGGGGTGGTTACTTATAATTTTTTATATATTTTTTATAGGGAAATTATTCAATCTATAGTTTTTAGTTTTATATTCTCCCTTTGTATCTTGCCTTATCTCCAAGTTTCTCTTCAATCCTCATGAGTTGATTATATTTGGAATTTCTTTCTGACCTGCATGGCGCGCCTGATTTTATCTGACCAGTTCCCAGACCAACTACAAGGTCTGCTATAAATGTATCTTCAGTTTCACCTGAACGGTGTGAGACCATTATACCCCATCCATTTTCCAATGCAAGTTTTGCAGCCTCTATACTTTCCGTTATTGTTCCTATCTGATTTATCTTCAATAATAGAGAATTGCATGCCCTCCTTCTTATAGCATTTTTTATCCTGTTAACATTTGTAACAAGTAAATCATCACCAACGATCTGTAATCTATTTCCAAAGATATTTGTGAATTCAATCCACGAATCCCAGTCATCCTCTGCAAATGGATCCTCAAATGATACTATTGGATATTCCTTGATTATGCTTTCATAAAAATCCATAAGTTTCTTTCCGCCCATTTCTTCTCCCGTTATTATGTATTTTCCATCTCTATAAAACTCTGATGCTGCTGCGTCTATTCCCAATTCTACAATGTCTATATAATTTAATTTATCTATTGCCTCCATTATAAGATCCAATGGCTCTTCTGGCTTTTCAAGAGGCGGTGCAAAGCCACCCTCATCACCTACATTAATTGCATTTTTTCCATATTTTCTTTTTATTATATCCTTCAATTCGTGATATATCTCAGAAGATATCCTCACCCCCTCGGCAAAATTTTTTGCTCCAGTTGGGAGTATCATATACTCCTGTATGTCCAATCTGTTTCCAGCATGTTTTCCACCATTTATTACATTCATTGCAGGTACAGGCAATAATAGTAATGAATTACCTGCAAGTTGTGCTATTCTTTCATATAGTGGAATTTCCATTTCAGCAGCCGATGCTCTTGTAAGGCACATACTAACACCCAAGATTGCATTAGCCCCAAGATTTGATTTATTTACTGTACCATCCATATCTATCATAATCCTATCAATCTCTTCCTGTTCTCTACAATCCATACCGACAATTCTTTTTGCTATTATATTGTTAACATTACCAACTGCTTTTCTTACGCCTTTCCCATGAAATCTTTCATCATTATCTCTGAGTTCAACTGCTTCATAAATACCAGTGCTTGCTCCAGAAGGAACCATGGCTATTACAACAGAATTCTTGGTTTTTAATTCAACCTCAACAGTTGGATTTCCTCGTGAGTCAAGGATTTCTCTCGCCCTGAGTGATACAATCTCAAATTTATTATTTCCCATTTTGTTTATTTGAATTATTTGAACTGGATATTTAAAGAATAAGTTAATAATGATTAATCATTATAAAAAATAAAAAATAATATAATAATTAAATACAAATATATAACCTATATATAATCTATACTTATACTAAGAGTAGAGGTAGCAAAATGGTTGATATAAAAATTGATAAGGACGCTTGCTTGGGTTGCGGTGTTTGTGTAAATACCTGTCCTGTCGGGATGTATGAACTAAATGACGATAAGGCAACAATTGTTGGAAATCTGGATGATTGTACACTGTGCAGAGCCTGTGAGAGTTCATGTCCAGCAGGTGCAATTACCATTTCTGAATAGATTTTTAGTGCACATATATTG
>CAZQER010000069.1:0-4922 GCA_964592095.1 uncultured archaeon | reverse complement strand
CCTTCATCTTCCATATATCTGTAGTTTTATATTCTTAATTTCATCATTTGTAGGCATTCTCGGATAATTATATATTAAACCTCCGGGGCTTTCAGTTGAATACGGTCTGTTACAGTCTGGACAACCCTTTGTAATGAATGGTTTTCCAGAGTTTATTACATCTTCAAGACATTTTGGACCAACACCAAAGTCAATAATCATTTTATTTTTAAACTTCATTCTATCAAATTCTGAAAGTTCATTCTCTATGAGATATGTGGCAATCTGTATTCTTCTATAATGACCAATCTCTGGTGATTTTATATATAACTGCGTATTTGGTATGGGTGTGTATGCAAAAATTGCACTATAAATACCGGAATTCCACAATCTTTGGATTATCTCTACCGCATCCTTTTCTGTTTCTCCCAAACCAATAATTAAATGGGTTCCAACATTATATCTGCCAAAGATATTTACGGCATTTAAAAGTGAATTCATATGCGTATGCCATTCATATATAGAATCTGCTCTCTTCCCCTTTATTCTATCAAAAATATCCTCTGTTACTGCATCTAATGGAATGACAATTTTATCTATACCAAGATTCTTTAATTCAACAAATTTATCTCTTGATAATGGATATACACCAACAGATATTGGAATTTCTGAAATCTTTTTTATCTCTTTTATAAGAAAAATTAAATCACTAAACATACCGGCATAATTCATGGTCTGTATGCAAACCCTTTTAAGTAAATTGTATTTATATGCTCTTGCTATTCTTGAGATTACTATGTCTGTTTCCCTTATGGGATATAAACCCCTCGCAATGTTATCCATTCTTGATGATGCCTTTCTTGCCTGAGCACAGAATTTACAATTTGCGATGCATTTTTCTGTATGATATGTCTGAAGGTATGCTGTTCTCGTATCAACATCAGTTTCTAATAATTCCATTCCCAATACCTTCAATGTTCCAATAGAAACCCTTACCTTTTCTTTCATATTGAATATACAATTCTTTTCTGAAATAAAAATGTATATGAAAAGAGGGAATTGGTTATGCACCACATATCAATGGTGTAATAAATACCTCTATCAAACCACTAATAAAAAGAAGAAATGCGGAAAGAACAATAAGGTCTATTGAATCAATAACTATTCTAATAAATTCGGGTGTTCTGTATTCATGTCTTGCAACTGCTACGGATATTATTCCACCACCAAGAGCACCCAGGAAGTATGCAGAAACCTCTGGAATCCCATGAATTAGATAGCAGAAACTGATAGAAAAAGAACCAAAATAATTATAGAGAAACTCAATGTGATTCATATTTGCATATTTTATAAGTGAATTTCTGATCGCAGAGCCTATGGCAATTCCAACAACAGAGGCATTTAATGTCAGTATAAAAATTGCTCCACTTCCATACAGAAATGAAAATAATATGCAGAATACCCATACCCTGAAATTATTTATCAGAATTATAAATAGCTTTTGAATGTTTGTTTCATCAAAATGCATAATACTTCCCACGGGAGTAGAATTTATTCTTTTTATTTCATTTATCTGAAAGGAGAATATATTCTCTATTATATCTGTCGGTAATATAGTATACCAGAATGTAAATGAAACGATCATACCCAGGAAAAGGGCGACAAATAGAGATAATGCCTTCCCATGCTCCTTGATAAGGAATTTTTCCTCACTTATTTTATTTATATTAATGTATCTTTTTCTCTGAAGAGAAAAATGAATGATGTGTTTGTCCTTTTTTTCCTCTAACTGCAGGGTTTTATACATTATAACTATAAGTGGCATTGCTGTTAAGAATATACCTGCCAAACTTGCATAGGGACCAAATGTAACAAAGGCAATAATCAAACCTATACTGGAATATATCAAACCCACCCAGAACATCTCCTTTGGAGTTTTTTCAGCCTGCAGAGGGTCTATAATGGATTCAAGAACCATTTCTTCTTGATAAAATTATTGATATAATACTATAAAACCTTTTTACATCTTCAGTTCAAGAATCGAATGAAAATCTATCCTTTCAGACTTTACCTTTTCTACTGGCAGGAGTATAGTCTTTAATTCCTTTGTAATACATCCATTTTCCTTGCCCGCCATTTCAATTTTGTTATATGTATCCTTGTAATTATCATAATCCTCCAAGACATGTATAGATAGGAATTCCGTATTACTCAAAACAGAAAATATACTTGTTGCTTCAGATTTCATAGTATCTATAAGATTTTTCATTCCTTCGGAGGTACATTTTGGATTCAACACTCCAGATATTATTGATATAATATTACCACCAATATTCTTTAAATCTGGAAAGATTGCACTTTTTATTATTCTCTCTTCCGTCAGCCTTTTCTTTATTTGACTAACCCTTGCTCTACTCAACGATACTTTATCTGCAATCTCTGCATCAGAAAATTCAGGATTTCCAACCAACGCGTTTATTACATTCTTTTCTGTTTTTGATATCCTTTTCTGTTCTGTATCACTCATAAAGCACTCATCTATATCAAATTCACCTTCAATTTCAAATAGTTTATAAAGAAGTGGTGAGAAATCCATGAATCTTATAATTCTGCTAATTCTAAGCGGGAAATGATACACATATAACCTCTTAAAATAATTATTATATATCAATTCATTTAGATTTGGTTCTATATCCCTTTTATATTCCGTATAATTATTAGAAATGCATATTAATAGCCCCTCAAGATCTGTGATCTGGGCATAAACTACCTCCTCCTTCCTCAAGATTTCTGATTCCCTTTCTATGTCTATATGGTAACTTACAGACGGATTTAATTCACCTGCAATTACCGATATCAGTTCAAATCCAAGAGCAGGAAAATTTGGAATGTTAACCCTTTTATACATCCCCCTTCCCTTTAATTTGTTTTTTATACCAGTAAGGGTTGTTCTTGGTATACCTATTCTCTCAGATATTTCTTTATCACTCAACACAGAATACTTAGTAAGACTATAGAGAACCAATTTGTCCTTTTTACTCATATCCTTACCTTTTACAAGTTTATCGTACTTGCTTTTAAGATATTCCCTTTCCCTTTCTATCTGCCTCCTTTCAAATGATTTATTTACTATATGAATTAGATGAACATTATCGAATGGTTTTCTTATAAAATCATCTGCACCAAATTTTAATGATGTTATGGCATTATCAACATCAGCATATGCAGTTATCATAATAACTGATTGTTTTGGATTGGTTTCCTTTATCCTTTTAAGCAACTTGTTCCCATCTATATCTGGAAGTTTTATATCTATCAGTACAATATCTGGATTTTCTTGCGTTGCCTTGATTAATCCCTCCTCCCCCCTGTATGCCTCAATTACCTCATAACCATCGTTTTCAAGCAGATTTCTAATCAAACCTACAATATCTGGCTCATCATCTATTATCAAAACCCTTCCTTTAGCCGCCATTTTTAAAATTATCTTGACAAGAATTAATTTTAATTAAATTATTTTAGATTTTTGACTATAAAAATAAAATATCAAAATCATTTTAACAAAAATTAATTAATAGTAAAATATTTATTTATAATAGACAAAATTTCTAACTAATACAATTAATTTAAAATCAATAATAAAGAAAATATCATAAATATAAGCAATGTAATGAATTGATATGATTGATATGCTCGGATTTGGACTTGGGGGCATAGCATTTGCAACAGGTATCTGGATTTATCTAAAAAGAATCAGGAAAAGAATGAAGAGATTTGTTCTTAGATATGAGATGATAAGGGATAGATTTGAGGATGGATAAAATAATCATATTTGTACTGGGAGTATGTGTGATAAATACAGTAGTATATTATATATTTCCATATCCCGAGTTACTTATCCTGAATAAAGAGAAATGTATCAATCAGCCATGGAGATTTATTACATATCAATTTCAACACACAAGTCAAAAACATCTATTTGAGAATATAATTGGGCTCTTTCTTGTAGGATTTATTGCAAGGGATATTGATATCTCATTTAACAATTTTGTTTTGACATATTTCATTTCAATTTTTGTTGTGATACCATTCGTTCTTTTTGTATTTCCAACCAACACCGTTGCAGGAAATTCTACTGGTATTTATGGTATATTATCATTTTCATTGATAAAGGGAAGAAGGTTTGTTCCTCTAAGGATAACACTACCCTTGTTCACATTGATAATCTTCCTTTCACCTATTTTAAATTTCATTAATGCTGGTAAAATGATAATCAAACAATTTCAAAGTAGTCTCTACCACTTCATAGGTTTTATCTCAGGTATTATCCTTTACCATCTACCAAAAAAGAAGAAAATAAGAATATTGCATTGATTATAAAATGGATATCATAAAAACAAGAATAGGGGGATTGGATATTATGTTGAATGGTGGTTTACCAAGCAACAGAGTTATATTAATCTCGGGTTCTACAGGAACGGGCAAAACAACACTCGCAATGCAATTTATCTATAATGGAATAAAGATGTTCAATCAATCTGGTGTCTATATGACATTTGAGGAGGAGAAATGGCAAATCAAAGAGGATTTAGAAAAATTGGGAATGAATCTTGATGAATTGGGTGATAGATTTAGACTTATAGGAGGACATATAGCAACAATCCAAAGATATAAACAAAGGACAAAGGTAGATTTGAATGATATTATTGGCGAGATAGAAGAGGTTATAAGGGAAATAGATGCCAAGAAGCAACCTATCGATTAAAGAATGTAGGTGGATTATAAAACAACGCTTGCGAGGTGCAAGCGTGACATGGATATGTGAAAATGCAAGAATAAGTCGATATACGTCAGACCGTGTGAAAACTCTCTGTTAAGTATTGTGTTTGTGTTTAAAATCCTGTCTTTTGCGCCTTTTATTCCTGAAATCCAATTACTAACAT
>CAZQER010000068.1:0-4990 GCA_964592095.1 uncultured archaeon | reverse complement strand
ACAAAGAAGGGGGAAGCTCCTACTTATACATGCAGGTTTTCTACAGAGCCAAAATATAAATAAAATAAAATCAGATTTCTAATCTTTTTTCAATACTTGCCACATCCATGTTTTTTATAAGGATGGTCTTCCTTCTTGACCTCTCACCAGAGATTATTCTCACATCATAACCATTAAGAATATCTGATATCAATTTCATAACCCTTCTGTTAGCCCTGCCCTTCTCTGCAGGCTGAGAAACCCTTATCTTTAATACACCCTTCCCCTTATCATAGAAAAACCCCTCCCGTCTTGATTTAGGAATAACATATATATCAATAAGAACCCCCTCTTTCGTCTCTCTAATAAAATTCAGCATCTTTGTTATTTGTTATATTATATATCACCCAGTCTGGTACCTCTTCTGATAGTTTTCAGAGCATATCTTTTTTCTCCACCAAGCCCCCCTCTCGGTTTTTTCTTTTTTCTATATTCGTATGTACCAACTGAAATAGCAGTTATTAATATAAGCAATACAAGTATCAAAAACGATGCAATCACTCCAAATACATCTACTGAGGTAATCATACCTATCAAATCGTATGATTCTTTCTTTGATTTATGATAAATTATCCTCTTTAATGTAGTTGTAGTTTCTATGGGTACGGATGTTGATGTTGTGGTAGTGGAAACAGTGGTTGTCATTGTTGTTGATGTTGTAGTGGTAGTTTCAGTTATGATGGTCGCACATGGCTTGCATGGACCTCCGCAATCTATACCCTCTTCACCCTGATTCTGTATTCCATCAGAGCATGAAGGACATGGCTCACATGGTCCACCACAATCAACATCTTCCTCACACAAACCATGATGACAATTTTTTATTCCATCATAACAACTCATCTTTCCTATTCCAACATTACCCATCCCATAATTAGAGTTACCTCCTCTATTAGATGTTTCCTCTTGAATATCCACACTGAATTTAATTATTTTTGATGTACCCATTACATTTCCATTCATATCTTTACATCTTATATAATATTTACCTGAGATATCCTCGTAATATCTCTCCTTACCAGTATGTTTTGTTCCTGAACTATTTGCATCCATATTCTCACGAAGATTAGAATAATCCCCATCTTTTGTATCATATCTGCAGGTTGCAGGTTCATTTGTTTTTATTTCTATCCTCACAGTAACACTCCACCTATCCTCAGAATATTCTCTGTTGATATCAACTATTTCTGGCGGTTTCGTATCATTGATTGAAAATACTCCGTATATGGAAGAATTCTGCCCATCCATATCTCTACAATTTATGGTTATATTATACTCCCCATTCAACATTCCACTGATTATGGTGTTATATGTTCCGATTGTGTTGTTCCATAGAAAATCCGACCAATTAAGGTTAAATATGGTTGATATTTTCCCCAGAATACTGCATCTGCAGAAATCTCTTTCCCTTGGGTTAAGTTCATCTACATTAAATTTAAATCTGAAGAAACTATCATTCTCAATACTGTTGTTTTCCGGTTCAATAATATTAATCGCTGGTGCTTTGTTATCTGTACCCAATGCAATCCCCGATAGGTGTGGAACCCAGATTGTTATATTGTCTGTAAAATTCCAATAGCACATATTTGATATTGTTACAGGCATATCAGTTCCATTTTCGTTCTCGCATTTATCTATAAGATAGACCGATTGTCCCTCATCATCCTCAATATAGAATACCCGAATTCTTGGTAAAATGTTATCTTGTATATAAATAACTGCATTATTTAAATAATTATCATTCACAAATAAATGATTAATATTCTCAAAGAATATTAGTTTTCTTATATCTATACCTGTTGTATTTTCTGTTTTATTTGCAATTTCTGAATTATTATTTATTATCAAATCAAAACTTCTGTTCCAGTTCACATCAATTCCATTGAATCCAATAATCTTAACACTCGCATTTATACCACTTAAATTAATCTCCATCAACAATGAAAATGATTTATTGACATATACACTTTTATTATTTGAATAATCAATTGAATTATTTTCAGAATCCTTTAATGACGCATTAAGGATAAATTCATTATCAGTAAGCCTATTGATAAATTCACTTACATCAACAGTTCCAATTACCTTAAACTCTATCACACTACTATTACCAATATTTCCAGATGTATCGTTTGCAAATATTTTGATAATATGTATGCCCCCGTACCTGCTAAGGTTTATGTTTCCATTATAATTTAATGCAGAGGCATTACCTTTATTCCAGATGACATTCTTTACATCAGAATCATCGAGTGTATACCATACAGCACTAATATTGGACATCAAATCAGATATGGATATATTAACAGGTATGATATTATTATAAATTTTGTTAACATCTGGTTCATTTACAGTAATGACTGGTGGAATCATATCTGAGAGATAAACAATCCTTGAGCGGAAGTTATCTGATAAATTACTATCATCAGTACCATTTATTTTTGCACTTATCGTTATTGTATAATTACCCAATGGAAGATTAGAGGTGTTCCATTCATCAAATGAAATATTAAAATATTCCCCCGCATTAAGGGATTTTTTATATGTTTTATTGTAGTTTATAGAATTTGTTGAATCGGATATATTTACTTCGATAATTACCAATTCATTAAAATCACCCTTATTCCCAACCCTGCAACTAATATTATAAATATTACCTGCGGACAATACCGTCAAATCCCCAGAATTGTTAAGAATCGTTGTATTTGTTTCACAATCAACTATCCTTATGCCATTAAAACTCTCAGGATAATCCAGTGCTATCTCAACATCATGTTTGAGTATTATTAATCTAACCAACCGTGAGCGGAAGTTATTTGATAAATTGCTATCATTAACTATCGTTGCATTGATTGTTATGTTGTACAGACCTTCTGTAAGGTTTGAGGTGTTCCAGGAATCATTTTGATATACATAATTTTTGGCAGCTGTTTTGTTATAAACAGTTCTTTCATGAGATTCATTAGATACAACATCTCCAGTTGAGTTTCTTATAATTAAGGAGATGTTGACTGTCTCATCGAAATTTCCAATATTTTTGATTTTATATTTGATTTCATACCTTTCACCAATACTAAGATTTGTGATATTTCCTAACATTACATCCCCATTAAGGATGTTTTCTATTCTTATTCCATTAACTGTTTCATTTTCCTTATAATCCAGCGCGACTTCAACATCATGCACATCAGCATAGACAGAAGGTGAGAAAAAACAAACTAAAAATACTGACACAACTATTATTACCAAATTTCTTTCATTTATTAGCATTTTTCCAGGGATAGTGAAATTATTTAGTATGCTAATTAATTTTAGAGTATATTATAAGATGGATTGCTTAAAAATTGGATGTTTTTTTAACTGTTGCTACCATTAATCTATTATGGAACTTCATCCCCATGAGTTTAAAGTATTGAGAGTATTAAACAAAAAACTGAGTGTGGATGAGATTGCTAAGAGTAGTAATTTAGATAGGGATGCCGTTAACAGGGCATTATCTTGGCTCTATACAAAAGATCTTGTAAAGATCGAGGAGAGGATTATAGAAGAGGTGTCATTATTGAATGAAGGAAAGGAATATATAGAAAAAGGTTTGCCAGAGAGAAGGATTTTGAGTATAATTGGAAACGAAGCCTCTATAAAGGAAATTCAGGATAAACTAAGGAAGGATGAAATAGAGATAGGTCTCGGTTGGCTTAGAAGAAAGGGTCTTATATCCATTGAAAAAGGGAGAATCACAGTTCTAAGTAGAAAGAAGACAGAGGATGAGAAATTGTTGGAATTATTAAAGAAAAAAACAACGCTAAATTCTGATGACCTGGATTCCGAACTAAGTAGGGGATTAGATATGCTAAGAAACAGAAAAAGGGTAGTGAAGATATCTGAAAAAAAGATGATATTTGCCTTACCTACAAAAAAAGGTATGGAGTTGGGAAGGTCTATGTTCAGGGGGAGTGTATCGCAATTGACTCCCGATATGCTGATTTCAGGTGAATGGAAAAGAAAAAGATTCAGAAGGTATGATGTTAATGTATATGTAAAGCCTCAGTTTCCTGCCAAGAAACATCCATTAAGAAGACTGATCGACCAAATCAGGGATATATTTGTAGCAATGGGTTTCAAAGAAATTAAAGGACCATTAATTGAATCAGCATTTTGGAATTTTGATTCCCTTTTCGTTCCACAGGACCATCCTGCAAGAGACATGCATGATACATTCTATCTTGAAAATCCAGAGGAGATAGATATTGAAGACTTTGAAAGGTTTAAAGATGTGATAAAGAAAACTCATGAGAATGGTTGGACTACCGGTTCAACGGGATGGGGGGGAAAATGGAATGAAGGCGTTGCAAGAAAGGCATTAATGAGAACACATACAACAGCAGTCACATGCAGATATTTAACAAAGTTGAAAAGAGAAGATCTACCTGTAAAGGTTTTTTGTATAGGAAAAACATTCAGAAATGAGGCTATTGATTACAAACATTTACCAGAGTTTTATCAGGTTGAGGGTATTGTGGTTGATGAAAATGTCAATTTTAGAAATCTATTAGGTATACTTAAGGAGTTCTATGATAGGATGGGTTTCAGGATTAGATTTAGACCCGCATATTTCCCCTATACCGAGATGAGTGTTGAACCAGAGGTTTTCTTAGAAGAAAAGGGAGAGTGGATTGAGTTGGGGGGTGCAGGGATTTTCAGACCAGAGGTTGTAAAGCCCTTGTTGGGTTTTGATTGCCCTGTCTTGGCGTGGGGTTTGGGATTGGATAGAGTTGCCGCACTGAATATGGGATTGAATGATATAAGGGATTTATATATAAGTGATTTAAACTGGTTAAGGAACAGAAGTATTTTATGATAATTATAAAATTAATGGAAATTTTAATGGAAATTATGAAAAATTATGATGGAAAATTATGATGGAACATGGTGGGATTACTGGAGGAATAGA
>CAZQER010000067.1:0-5507 GCA_964592095.1 uncultured archaeon | reverse complement strand
ATAGATATGGGTTTGCGGTCAGCTTACGACTCGGGTTCGAATCCCGATCGGGGCGAAAAGAATATGTTCGACTCCCTTTTTTATTGAGGGAATCGAATATATTAACCGTCCATATCCCAGAGTAAAGTGTCCGTATCCCTGGAGGTATAAAATGCCGATAGGGAAGGAGGAGAAAAAATGGGATATACACCACAGAGATAAAAAATATGAAAGGGCTATGAAAGCCCTGAAGGATTCTAAAATCTGCAAAGAAAACAAAGACCTGATTCTAAGATTTGTGAGACACAAACGTATTGGTGAAAATCTGAGTGTTGCCAGACAGACAAAGTATTTGCATTATATGAGAATACTAGCTGAGCTATTGGGGAAATCTTTTGATAAAGCAACGCCTGAGGATATAGAAAAACTTCTTGAGAAGGTATACAACAGACCTGTTAAGAGGGGGGAGACTATAAAAGAAGCCAGCCCCTGGACCAAGAGGGATATGGCAATTCTTCTGAAAACATTTTATAGATGGCTAAAGAAAACTGATAAACCTAAGGAAACTGAGTGGATAAAGCCAATGACTATAGAAGATCCTGTTCTGGGACCCGATGACTTACTGACCTGGGAGGACATAGAGGCGATGGGTAGAGTATCTATGAATCTACGGGATGAAGCCTTTGTTAAAGTGTTGTGGGAGAGTGGTTGTAGAATTGGAGAGCTTTTATCCCTTAGGATATGTGATATCGAGCAAAAAGGTAAAGGAGTAGTAATACGATTGAGAGAGAGTAAAACAAAAAAGAGAAAAATATTACTGGTTAGATCCGCTGGTTTTTTGATAAGATATAGAAATAGCCACCCACACAAAGAAGATAAAACATACCCTTTATGGATTAATCTACAGACACATAAGCAACTGGATTATGCAGCAGCTGCCCATGCTATTAAAAGACTTGCTAAGAAGGCTAAGTTAAATAAACCCGTAAACCCACACACATTTAGGAAGAGTGCAGCTACTTATTACTCCAGATATCTTTCTCCCGCAGAACTCAAGTCCCGTTTTGGATGGAAACAGAGTTCTAAAATGTTAGATATCTATTTACACCCTGATGAAGAAGAAGTCAATAAGAGAATCCTTGAGATTGAGGGAGTAGAGGAAAAGGAGAAACCAAAGGTGAGGTTTAAGTCTTGTCATGCCTGTGGTACATTGAATCCACTTGATGCTGAAAATTGCTGTCTGTGTGGTGATATCTTGGACGCAGAAACGAGTTATCTCAGTAAAAGGTTGGTTTGGTTGGTAGATGAATTGATCAAGGAAAAAGGAGGGTATGATAAACTATTTAATGCCTCGGAAATTAAATAGGTGAGAAAGGGGTTAAACCCCCTTCTCAGTGTCCATATCCCTTATTTTTTTCACTATCTCTCGGTACATGAGAGGTAGTGAATCTAAAACCTTAGGGTTCTTTCTCAATATGTCCTTTATCTCCTGAATTTTTCCCTTGCTCTTCATTTTTCACTCGGATTGTAGTGCCTAACTTATAACCTCTCTTTCCGGTATTGCTTGCAGCGAGGGCATGACTTGGGATTTGGAACTCTCGATCTCCATATATAACCACAATACTTGCACTTTATTATTTTCTCCATCCTTCTTGAATTTTTATGATTGTCCATTCTGGTGAGATTTATGCTATGAACTGTTGCTGGTTGGTATATCTATCTTGTGGAGTTCATAGATTTTTCTTAAATTCTTGGTCTTTAGCATTTCGGGATTTATTTTATCTGCCAATAGAAGATCGAGGAAATACTGAAATCTAATTGAATTATCTAACGCGTCAGAACCTGTAAAATCAATCTCTGGGTATCCTTTGGACCAGTCAATATGGAAAATTTTGGTTTTAATTGGCTTGTTAAATTCTCTTCTATTTGGTAGTCTCATGGCGTATTCTTGAGTTGAAATTATTACAACAGATCCTATATAGGGCTTACCAATTTTTAATTCGGGATTAGCTAATTCTAAATCCTTAGCAAATTTTATGAATATGTCTAATCCTTGATATGCTCCAGCTACAGGATCGGGAGTTATAATATCATCTTTAATTCTTAGCGAAATGGAAGAATTCGAAATTAGGAAAAAATTCTCGTCCCATCTGCCTTCTTTCTGCTGCCTCCAGTGAGTCATACGCACTTCATCACTTACTGCCTTAAATTGTGGCTTGGGAAAACACCAGTTTTTTGGTTTGCGAATAATATTAGCTGTAAGGAGATAATCATGACATCGAAATTTGAGATTTTTGAAGGAGACATCGAGAATTTTTGACGCTATTCTTCTACCCTTTTTTGTGAGTTCAATAAATTTTAAATTTTTACCATAAATCTTTATTAAGCCAAGCTTCTCCAAACGCTCAATGTTGTACTTAGCTGTCGTTTCTAGAATTTTTAACTCCCTCGCAATTAATCTCTGATAAAGACTTTCATCGCCACGCTCCAGAAGAAGTTGAATAATGCTAAGCTGTTTATGGCTCAATTTTACACCATCAATTACAATATCTGGCTTCAATTTTTTCATCTTCATCATAAAATATTAAGGAAGTGCAAATTCTCGAAAAACACCCAAAAGGGGGAATTCAATCAAAAAAATGACAACAAGAAAGCCTACGGAAAATACATTAAAGAAGATTAGGGATTTTCTATCAAAAAAAGTGGAAGGTGCAAGATTATCTACAATAGTACGAGAAACAGGTCTAGACAAAGGAACAGTTAGAAATGCGTTGAAATATCTTGAAGAGAATGAAGACGTATGGAAATCCAAAGATAATCGGTGGCATATTGAAGATAAAAGCATGACTCAACAGGACATCATTGTTCAGAGTAGTGGGGATAAGAGTTGGACAGGTATGAATCTTAGATATACAGATAGCTACAACGAAAGATATGATCTCTCTATAACTGCAACAGCAGGAGTTCATGAGGAATGTGCAAATCAACAAGATAACGAAGAGAAAAAGGAGTTATTTAGAACTTTAATAGGACCCGCTATCGCGAAATATGCACAAATAGGAGATCAAGAAGAAGGTGCGATGATTATAAGGTGGAAGAGAAAGCGAAAAAACTAAAAAGAAAGACTTGTAGTGCCTAACTTTACATGATGTTGGTTTTTTATAAAGTTTAACTCTGTAGCACTATACAATGATTTACAGGGAAAAGAGTCATCAGATTAAGTGGTATTAATATGGCGATATATTTTTATAGTACTTTGTAGCATAATATAATAACGTATACCTATATTATATTGTGCTTTCTATGAAAACCACAAAACAGAAAACAGGTATAAAGATAGACAAAGCAAAAGTTAAAGCCCTTATAGAAAGGTTAAAGAAACTTGATGACGATCCTGAGCTGAAAGAAGAGTCAGAAAAGCATTATCGAAAAATCAGTTTTTTATCACAAGACGATTTATTTAAGCGATTTACAATCTAATCGGAAATTGAACAATAATGATTGTACGGCCTTTTACTTCTGGAGAGATAGAAACCTATCTAGGCGAGAGTATTCAAGCAGGATATATAGTTCATTATCTCTCTGAGTTGGGAGCAAAAACAATAGTAGTCGAAGAGGAATATATAGATAAGGATTATCTTATCGACTACTCTAAATTTTATTCACGCTCGTTTGAATCTCACCCTAGGTTTACTAAACGCATACACTTTTTTACTGGTGACTTTACAGAAACTGACTTAAAAAGAGCCTTCTTGGAAAAAGATGGCTTGAAACATTTTCAGGAGATATGTGAGAAATATCTCGGTTTTTCAATTGTGAAGCCCATAACTGACTCTATGGGGAACCCTCTAATTGGTCGCACTTTACTGAGCACATATCCTCCAGAAGATAATTCTGATAAAAGAATTTTCATTAGTCAAAAATATCCTGTTTCTCTTTATGGTGTCCCTCTTACTATAGATTCTTTACCTTTTCAAGCTCAAGACCAAGGGGTTAGTGCGTGTGCTACAATAGCTTTGTGGTCAGCTCTTCATCCTTTACATTCTAGTTTTGAAACACCAAGACATTCCCCCGTAGAAATAACTGAAATCTCTTCATTAATCCCAAGTAAAGAGCGAAATTTCCCCTCTGAGGGACTTAATCTAAATCAGATAACCAGCTATATAAAATCCATCGGATTGGATATCGAAACACTAAAAGCGGAATCTGATGTTATTCCAGTTGCCGTGAAAGCTTATATTAACGCTAAATTGCCAATTTTGGCGACTCTTGAGCTTAAGAGAGCTGGGAAGGAATCTGGTTACCATGCGGCAGTAATAAGTGGGTATAGATGTAATGAAAATAACGAACTTCTGGAACTTTATGTACATGATGATCAGATAGGGCCTTATAGCAGGGTAATCTCTAACAACAATTTTATCTCTTGGAACAATGAATGGAAGACTACTTATGGTCAAGACGAAGTTATCCTCAAGAATTTAATCATACCCGTTTATCCAAAGATAAGATTAACTTTCGGGCGAATACATTCAGTTTTCCTTAGAAAAAAACAAGATATTGAAAAGGAAGGATATATTGCAGAATTATTTTTAACACAAGTAAACGAATATAAGAAAACCCTGCTTAATCTTGCATTTGAGGAAAAAGAAAGAATTCTCACATCCCCCATGCCTCGATTCATATGGATAATAAGGGCTCACATCAATAATATCCCCATTTTTGACGAAGTTTATGATGGGACTTCGGTGTACCCTAAAAAAGTTCAAGACATAGATACCATAGAATATCAATTATCTGAATGATGTTTTCTTTTTTCCGTTCTACTTTCAGAACTATTGATCAGAGATTTGGTTGTTTGATGATGTGAAAAGTTTGTCTGCAATTATAGTAAAAACCTCGTCGCATTCTTTTAATAATCCTTCTCCTCTGAGATAATTTCTTATTTCCTCCCTATTAGCGTAAAAATGTATAGCGACGTCGCGATAATCTGTTGGATAAGATAATGGTGATAGACAGTCCCCATCATCTTTAAAAGAATCACCAATAAGTTTAAAAAAATTGTCTACTATCTCGCGAAAAGACGGATCATTATCCAAAACCTGACTATCCCTAATCGAATAATATTTCTTTTGCATTTTGGGGATACATTCTTTAATAATTCTAGTTTTACATACCATTTTCTCTTAATTTGTAGTGTCTAACTTTCAGAAAATAACCTTTGCCTCAAGAGTAGATAATTCTAAGGATCACGAAGAAAAAAGTTCATGAAATTTTTCATGGGTTAATAGTCAATTAGTAGTCTGACAAATTATTAACTGTCCCACCTACTTAAAGAAAGTAATACTTAGAAAAAATATGTCATAGCAGTCTATATATCCACAATAGTCCCCCTAATACTTGAGTAATTTCTCACAAGACACGCACCTTTAAAAGAATTAGTCCTAAGGCACTCCAAACAATGATCGCAAGATTCTGCATCAACCTTCAAGTGCCCATTCTCAAGAAATAAAGCACCCTTCTTACAAAGA
>CAZQER010000066.1:0-5766 GCA_964592095.1 uncultured archaeon | reverse complement strand
TGCCAACTTAATAAATTTAATAATTTTCATCTTTTTCTACCCAAATACAAAAACTCTAAATACAATTTCCTGTCCATAATTCAAATTTTTTTAAAAGTAATTCTTCCATTTCTTCCATTCGTTTCATATTCGTTTCATTCATGCCAATACATAATAAACATTCTTTCCTTTCCCAATCCTCTTTAGGATTTTCTTTTTTTCTAATGAGTTTCTTTATATTCATATATTCACCTTTTTAAACCCTATGAATTCAACTCTATCCTTTTTGATAGTGATTTGAGCAGTTCTTGACAGTAAGGGCTACCTTTTACCGGCGGCAGGGTTCCTATTAAAGTTGTTTTTGGGTTCATGGTTAGCGTCTGTAACCTCCTTTTGTGCTGTTCATATCAGCCCATAATATGCACAATAATTGCACAATAATTGCACAATCAAATTTCTGGTGCATAATAACTTCCTCTTCCCCTACCAACTCTCTTTATCAAATTTTTCTTTGAATTCTACTCTTTCAGATTCCCCTTTTTCAATGATTTTCTTTATGTCCATTTAATCACTCCTTTTGATAGTGATTTGAGTAACTTCATATTTTCTTATCAATTTCCATCTTCTTCAACCTATACAGTATCTCTTCCTGTAGTAATCTCTGCATTTTTAGCTTATCAGCAATCAGCCCAAGAATTATTGAAAGAGTTCCAATAATGATTAAAACCACTGAAAGCACTGCAGTTGGTAAGTAAGGGGCAACCATCCCACTTTTAAAGTAGTGTATCAAAATCCTTAATCCAAATATAAAGCCAAGAAAAAGAAAACCCAAACCTATTGAAAGGAAAACTTTCAGTGGGTGATAATCCCTATAAGTTCTAATCATGGTTATACCAGCCCTCACAGCATAGATAAATATGTTTGAAATTAATCTTGACTTTCCCTCCCTTTTTCTAAACTTCACAGGCACCCATTCTATCATAAGCTTTTTATTTACAGCTTGAATTATCATTTCCTGCACATAAGTATAATCTCCAAGCAAGTTCAACCTGAGTGCGGCCTCTCTCGAAAATGCTCTAAATCCGCTCTGTGCATCTCTTATCTGTAGCCCAGTTAATATGCAAGTAATCCATGTAGCAATTCTATTACCAATTTTCTTGGCTTTTTGCATATGGTCAATCTTATTAATTTGCCTGTCGCCAATAACTATATCTGCTTTACCATCCAAAATTGGCTTAATAAGCTTTGGAATTTCTTTGACATTATATTGTCCGTCTGCATCAATATTTACTATTACATCAGCTCCTAACTTAAGTGCAGTCTCCAAACCAGTTTTAAAAGCTTTAGCCAAGCCCAAATTTGTTCTATGAGAAACTATGTAATCTCCTCCAGCTTCCTTTGCAATTTTTGCTGTATTATCAATGCTACCATCATCTATAACTAAAACTTTTACCTCATTTATTCCATTGATTTCTCTAGGTATTTCCCTTATAACCTCCGCAATACTTTTTTCTTCATTATATGCTGGGATTGTTACTATGAGTTTCATACAATTTCACCAATATACTCCTTCATAATATTCTACCAACCCCTAAAATATATTTATTTCTATACGACTCTTTTCTTTATTTTCTATAGTTTTGATCATAAATGCAAATGTTAGATATACTCTTTTTCTTTGAGATAACTCCTCAACGCCTCTTTCCAATGTCTCATTTCCAATCCGTATTTTTTGATGTTCTCATTTTTTAATGCAGAAAACTTAGGTCTTTTAGCCTTTAAGGTTAAATTTTTAGTTTTTATGGGTTTTACTGTAGGTGATAATCCAATAACATTGAAAATCTCCTTGGTAAATCCATACCATGAACAAAACCCATCATTTGTAACATGATAAACCCCGAAAGGTAGTTCTTTCTCTATTATTCTTTTAATCATTTCTGCAGCATCTTTTGTATATGTTGGGGACATTATCATATCATCCACAACCCCGATCTCTTCCTTGTTTTTTGCCTTTTTTATCATTGTTTCAATGAAGTTACCTCCTTTTCCACTTGCTCCAGCAACACCAAAAAGACTTGCTACTCTGATAATGTAATATTTAGAGCAGTAATTTTTGGTAAAGATTTCACCAGCATATTTACTTATCCCATATGTATTTATAGGATTGGGGATATCATCTTCCACATAGGGTTTCTTTTTTCTTCCATCAAAGACATAATCTGTGCTTATATAGATGTTAATTGCGTCAATTTTATTGCATATCTCTGCAATATTTTTCGCCCCTATGGTGTTTACATTAAAGGTCCTTTCTGGAAAATCCTCACACATATCTGTTTTATGAAATGCTGCTGTATTTATGACAGTATCGGGATTGATTTTTTTAAGGATTTCACAGCTTTTTAAATCTGATACCTCTATCTCATCATGGGTTAATGGTATTGCATTCTTATTAAAAACATTAACCAAATCGCTTCCCAATTGACCCTTTGCACCAATTATGGCGATATTCATAGCAACTCACCGTTTATTTCTACATTCTTCAAAAATTCTTGCATCTCTAAAATGTGTTTATACCATTGTATAGTAATTGTTCTCAGATCATTTGGGTCAACTACTCCATCCTCCAACGCTTTGTAAACCTCCTCTGCTCCATATTTTGGAGTATAATCTGGTTTGAATTTTAGAATTTTAACTATTTTATCAAAACATACCTTGTAACTTCTATGGTCGGGTGAGCCGTACCATTCATATCTAAATGGTTTGCCTATGGACTCCGCCACAAGTTTGGCTAAAGGAAATATCTGATAATTACTTTCATTGCTGCCCACATTGAATATTTCTCCATTAACAAGTTCTTTTTCGGCTTCCATTGCTAATATAAATGCCTTACTTGTATCTCTCACATGAACAAATGGTCTCCATTGTGTACCATCTCTCATAATTGGGATTTTACCATTTTTATAAAAACCAAGAACCATTCCATTGATGGCAAGATCAAATCTCATTCTTGGTGAAAATCCATAAACGGTAGATTGTCTTAAAGAAACAACAGTAAAGTTTTTATCAGACAAAGGGAAAATCTCCTGCTCTGTAAGAATATTCGCTTTTGCATATGTAGTTAATGGATTTGTATTAGATTCCTCTGTTATAATGCCATCTTGAAATCCATAGACACTGCATGAACTTGGGAAGATATACCTACTAACTCCATTCTTTTTAGCCAGTTTTGCAATCCTTACCCTGCCTTTGAAGTTTATCTCCATAGTTTTCTTTGGATTTAATTCTCCAGATGGGTCATTTGATAAAGAGGCTAAATCCATTACAACATCTATACCGTTTAGAACATCTGGATCAATCCATCTTATATCTCCCTTTATAATATCTATTTGATCTTCAATTTCTTTTAAAGGGTCTTGTCCAAAAAAGAATCTATCTAAAACTCTTACATCATAACCCTTTTTTAATAACAATCTCACAAGAATAGAACCTATGTATCCGGCACCGCCCGATACTAAGATTTTCATATTAATCACTATTTTATTTATGTGGTGGATAAAACCAATCCCATGTTCTATTGCAACGCGGGTCATTTTTATTTCCGTTTATCTCAATGGGAATGAGGGTTCTGTCATTCCATGGTCTTCTCTCTTCGTCTGGATTTTTGTAATCATAAAGCCTTGTTACAAAATAAACAGTTAATGATGGTTCATTACTAACAGTTTTTGTTCCATGCCAATATTCTCCCGGAATTCTAACAACAGAGGGTTTCTTTTCGCTCGCAATTATCTCAACGAGTTTTTTCGTTTTTTCATCATAAGCACAGATCTTCATTGCTCCTCTAAGAACGAGAAAATAATCTATCTGTCCCCTCAAATGGCGATGCCATGCCCTTACCATATTCGGATAGCTAAAACTAATATTTATTTGCACTATTTTATCCTCTCCCAATAGTTCTTTCCAATCCTCTCTCAAACCCTCTGCAAAAAAACCTCTCTCGTCCGGAAAAACCTTTAGTTCATAGGTTCTAACGCCCTTTAGCGGATATTCTTTTATCATAGAATCACCTCCGAAAAATCACCTATATGAAGTTTTATAGAATTATACATATTATTTTTACTCACCTTTGCATTTCTACCTATCAGACCTTCTTCCAACCTGTCTATATTCTCTATCATGGCATTTTCCAAAATAACACAATATTCCAAGGCGGAATTTATTATTTTCGATTTATCCCCAATACTCGTATAAGGACCAATAAATGAGTCCTCTATAATGCAATTTTCACCAATCACACAAGGACCGCGAATATTGCAATTTTTTATTTTGGCATTTTTATTTATATTTACCCTTCCCTCTATCTTTGAATTTATAATTTTACCATTAATACTCCTTTCAATAAATTCATCCAAGATTAAAGCATTCGCGGTTAGAATATCATCCTTCTTTCCTGTATCAAGCCACCATGACTTTAATATCTCAGCCTTCACATTATAACCAAGATTTATCATCTCCTGTATTGCATCAGTTATTTCCAATTCACCCCTCCATGATGGTTTTATCCTTTCAATAGCATCATGGATTTTCGATGAGAAAAGATAAACGCCCATCAAAGCCAAATTGCTTGGGGGTTCTTTTGGTTTCTCTACGAGTTTGATAACATTTCCTTTTTTATCTAAAACAGCAACACCAAACATTCGTGGGTCTTCTACTTTTTTTAACAATATGAGTGCATCCAAATCTTCTCTCTCAAATTTTTTAATAAAATTCTCTATATTATCCCCCAAGAGGTTATCTCCCAAATACATAAGAAATTCTTCATTGCCCAAAAAATTTTTTGCTGTTTTAACCGCATGTGCTAAACCAAGGGGTTCTTGGGGTATATATGTTACATTCAATTTCCATTCACTTCCTTCCCCTACATATAATTTTACATCATTCCCAGTTTCAGGGGCTATTACCAAACCCAACTCCGTTATTCCAGAATTTTTTATTTGGTCTAAAACATAACCAAGAATGGGTTTATTTGCTACTGGCAGTAATTGTTTTGCAGTAGTAAAGGTTGAAGGTCTTAATCTTGTTCCCTTACCCCCACTTAACACCAATGCTTTCATAATGTTTTATTATAGGTATTAAAAAATAAATTACATTATCGTATTTTATACATTATATGTTAGTTCATACAACTCTCTGATTTCCTCCGGTGTTAGTGCCCTTCTGTAGATTCTTATATTGTCTATGATGCCGTTGAAGTAACCCGCTCCAGAACCTGCAGATAGAAGTAGTTGATATCCAGTCTCTTCAGTAAATAAATCTTCAGGTTTTGTTAGGGAGATGTAGATTAAAGTAGATACTGGAGCGGAGATTATTGCTCTTCCAACAGCACCTTCAATGAATGGGTCTAAACCCTCCTCAACAACCTTCTCAATTCCTGCCTCAACTACGTTCTCGCCACTAATCCCAGCAACTACAAAATACCAAGGAGTCTTTACATACACATCCCCAGATATATTCCTAAGGTAGATCGTATCTCCAGTTTCATTATATCTCCTATAAAATTCCCTTCCAAGTCTGTGTAGTGTTTTCTCATTAGTCGGAATCGTAACTTGAGCGATATCATTCTATCCCTCATCCACATGGTTTTGACATCATTTACTATAATGTAGCTTCTGTTCAGGCAGTAGTAGTCAAGACTCATGCACTTATAGCTGTAAATACATTTATAGATTCCATATTCATCTATACCAACAGTTGAAGTTCCATCAGGACATTTACTCAGGCAGCTGTATA
>CAZQER010000065.1:0-5842 GCA_964592095.1 uncultured archaeon | reverse complement strand
CAATTTTTACAGCCATCTATACAACAATTATTGCATGGTTTGTTGCATTTTTAGTTTATCAGGTGGGCTCGTTAATTGGATTTTAAATGATATGGGATGTGAAGAAAATTCTTTAATTCACTCATAACAATCTCCTTTATATTTTTTAGACCCTTTTTACTTACTGATTCAAACCTGAGTATTATGGCCGGTTCTGTATTTGATGCCCTTATCAAGCCCCATCCATTATCAAATTGTATCCTTACACCATCTATATCTATTATATCATATCTGTCCTTGAATATTTCTCTAATATTCTCAACTATCATAAATTTCTCTTCATCATCACATTTTATTCTTATCTCAGGTGTTGAGTAATAATGTGGCATTTCATCTATTAATTCGGAGAGTTTTTTCCCACTATTTGAGAGGATTTCAACTATTCTCGCACTTGCAAATATACCATCATCATATCCGTAATAGTTGTCTGCAAAGAAGAAATGACCTGACATCTCACCAGCCAATGGTGATTTCTCATCCCTCATTTTTTTCTTAATAAAGGAATGTCCTGTTTTATACATTATTGGAACTCCACCATTTTTCTTTATCTCTTCTATTAATGCTTGACTGCATTTTACCTCAAATATAATCTTGGCATTTTTCATTCTCTGTAGGACCTGTCTTGAAAACAATATCAGAATCTGGTCTCCTCTAACTATATTCCCTCTATCATCCACAACACCCAACCTATCACAGTCTCCATCATATGCTATTCCTATATCGGCATTTTCTTTTTTTACATTCTCTATCAAATCTTTGAGGTAACTATCAACAGTAGGGTCTGGAAAATGATTTGGAAATACTCCATTAGGCTCACAGTAAATACATGAGGTATCACATCCCAATTTTCTAAATAAATTCTCTGCAATTCCATCTGCTGCACCATTTCCTCCATCCACCACTATCTTCAACTTCTTCTTTAGATTTATCTTACTTCTTATAAAATCTATATAAATATCCTTCACATCCATGCTTCTCACATCTCCATTTCCTTTTCTGAATCTATTGCTATCTATTATATTTTTTAACTCCTGTATCTCACTTCCATAGAGAGTATGCGTACCCTTACATAATTTAAAGCCGTTATATTCTGGCGGATTATGGGAACCCGTAACTACTATCCCTCCATCCTTTTTGAAGTGGGATATCGTGAAATAAACTAAAGGTGTTGGAACCATACCTATGTCAATCACATTACATCCCGATGAGATAAGACCACTTATCAGGGAATCTCTTAACTCAGGAGAACCTATCCTTGCGTCATATCCAACAACGATTTCTCCACCATTTACATAAGTGGCAAATGCCTTTCCTATCTTTTCTGCTGTTTCAGTTGTAATGTCCTTTCCATAAATACCCCTAATGTCATATGCTCTGAATATGGACATTTTGATTAATTAAAATATAAATTTTATACATAAATTCTTAATTTATAATATGCCATGTGGAAGAAAAAGAAAAAGGGCTCAGATGAGAAAACACAAGATAAAAAAGAGGAGGAAAAAACTGAAGAGAAAGAGCAAATAGCCCATTGCTCTCATTTCTCATTGTATCGCTACGCACACCGACTTTTGGTCCTAGCACTTTAGAAAAGGGCTAACTACAAATCAGATTCAAATCCGATATCGTTTGCGGGGGGAGGGATTTGAACCCACGAAGGTCTACACCACAGGATCTTAAGTCCTGCCCCTTTGGCCTCTCGGGCACCCCCGCATCTCGTCACATCAAATCTCTTTGGGAATGCAACACCTTTTCTAAAGGGGTTGCTGTCCAGTCACTTTGGCCTCTCTAGCATTTGCATCTCGTCACATCAAATCTCTTTGGGAATGCAACACCTTTTCTAAAGGGTTGCTGTCCAGTCACTTTGGCCTCTCTAGCATTTGCATCTCTGTATACAAAATAATATTAGAATTTGTAATAAAATACCTAGAAGTAATTGAAATGAATAGGAAAACAGGAAAAATTATAAACCAACACCGATCCCTTCAATAACCTCCTTTGTCTTTCTTGCAGCCTCATTTGCAGCCTCTGGTGTTTTTGCTCCTGTTATAATCATTCTGCCAGACTTAAATACTAACATTACCGTTTTTGGTTCATCCAATGAAAAAACCAGTCCGGGGAATTGTTCAGGTTCATACTCTGTATTCTCACACTCCATCGCAAGCATATCCAAATTTACTTCAAACCCTAATGACGCTGATGCTACGATATTCTGTACCTCTACCTTTGGCTCAGATTTTACTATTGTTCCCCCCTCCCTCAGTTTTTCTATAAGCTTCCTCACTGCCTCCTTTATATCATCCATACTCCTCGCCCCGGTACATATTACCTTGCCAGAACTGAATATCAACATTGCAAGTTTTGGCTCCTTTATTCTATAGACAACACCGGGGAATTTCTCTGGATTATATTCCAAACCTGTAGCAGTACTGGCAAGTTTTTTTAAATCAATCTTCTGGTCAATTGTTATACCTGAGACAATATTTTCAACCTTTGCTTCAATTACCATTTTGATAACAACCCCCTTTTTAGATTTTAGAGAATGAATTAAAAATATAGTTTTAATTAATTATTTAATATATAAAAATGTGATGGATAAAATGGAGAATTATCTTATAGCTATGGGATTTCTATTGATTTTTTTGGGCATTATAGCAATTATTATTGGGGGTATTTTGAGTTTTACATCTAATGAGAGTAAGGGGGAGATAAAAGGGGGAGGAATTGTTTTTATTGGACCTATACCGATTGCCTTTGGAACAGATTCGTACTCAATTATCATAATCGCAATTCTTATGCTAATGCTGATGTTTCTATATTTTATATTCTTTCAACGATTATAATGGCAATGATTTTTGAACCAATTCCAATTGCCTTTTATCCCATTCTACAAAATGGTCCTGATTGTGAGGAATCCAACCCTCTATTATGATATATCCTTTATATATCTGATTAAGTTTTTTGAAAAGTTCAATGAAATCTATATTCCCAAGACCAATTGGTAAATGTTGATTATCACCGGTATTATCACTTATATGCACATGTCTTATTAATTCATTTAATTCGTCAACAAAATGAGATGGATTTATACCTGTAGTGTTAGCATGTGCGACATCAAGTGTAAGTTTAAAATTATCTGAATTTACACTCTGGCATATCTTCTTTAATTCGGGTATGTGTACCCCAATTGCCTTAGGTTTTGAGGCATTATTCTCCATACATATATTTACATCCAGATCCTCAGCAAGACTTACTATATCTTTGAGGTTATCTATCATTGAATTAAAGACCTTATCTACCTTGTATTTTCTTGAGGCAACATAACCGGGATGCACTACTACAATATTTGAATCTATGTAATATGCAAACTCAATTGTTTCTTTTATCTGCCTTATTGCCTCCCTTTTTACACCCAGATTTGTTGTTGCAATATTTAAATCATGATACGGTGCATGTAACGAAACATCTATATTCAGAGTACTTAGAGTATCCCTCACCTCCTTTTTTAAATCATCCCCCTCACTGGTTCCCCATCCAGGAAAGTGTGGGTTTTGGCAGTGAATTTCAACACACTCAAATTTTAGTTCCTCTGCACAGTGTTTTATTACATTACTCAGATCCATCTCCTCATAATTCCAGAATATTATCGTGGATATACCAAATTTCATCTTAGATTTTTATGGTCATCAAGGGTTGTAATTTTGCTACAGGCACGCCAAGGTCATATTCCATAACCTCCCTTATAACAGATTCCCCTCTGTATGTGTACGGTAGTTCACGGGGGTTGCTTATTATCATTGTTCCAAATTCTGAAACATCCTTTTTCGGTCTAATTTCATCAATCTTTGATACTGGTTTTGGACCACTCAGAACAAAACTATTTACTATACTTGTAACTATTACATCTATTTTTGTATATGGTAATTCTATATGATATCCTCCTCCATGGGGCAGTATGTTTATGTTACATAAATCATCAAGTGTTCCAGTCTCCAGTGCTCTTTCATAAAAATTTGCCCTCTTTATAACCTCTTCTGTGAGGTTTCTCTTTCCCCTGAATATATGAAGCGGTAAATCCCATCTCAGAGCAACTGGAAATAATGCCTTTCCCTTTGGATAACTGGCATCCATCGAATCATGTACACCTAGTCTTATTTCATTTTTACGGAACAGGCCTTGATGGGTCAGATTAGAAATGATCTTTATATCACCTAATACTTCCTTTATTAAATATTCCCTTCTCCTCTTTGAGAAATCATTAAATTTCTTCCACTTCTTATAGTATTCCCTTCCCTTTGAACCATCCAAAATGGATATTTTTCCAAGAGGTGTTTTAATCCATTCACCCTCATTAACTGCATCATATATTTCATGTTTTTTTTCCTGTGCGGAACCATGCATTATTGCATAATAACAATCAGTGGATATTATATCACCAATATCGGGTGATACCTCTATGGTTTTGTAGAATTCAAAAAAATGATTCCCCTTTCCAAAATCTGGCTTTAATTTAATCCCGTCTAAATATAAATCGGACTCCTCAACACTTGCAACCCTTTCAATTATATCCTCCTTGGATGGTATTTCATCCATTCTGACCATGATCATACCACAGGAGTTTGGTTTCATTTCTGGAAAGAATACCCCCTTATCACTCCATCTTATAACAGCACCATAGCCAAAACCAGATTGCCATCTCCCTATATTCCTTGTTATAGTAGCATCAGGTCCAAAAACACAGATAACATCCTCACTATCCAACGCGTAAATCATCTTAGCCAGACCATGTTTCATATTCTCGTAGGACAATGCTGAAGCCAAATCTCTGATACTGATGGAGAATATGTGATTTTCTGCAACATGTAGGAGTTGCTCCTTAGACATTTCAGATATCGGAACCATTTTTACAGTTGGAATATTTATTATTATCTATTTATTTAAATAAGAATGTAATAAGGAGAATGTATCTACTTATAGATGAGAAGGAGGGTAGTTATCTAATTAAAGGTAATTTGGATCTGCACACAAGATACGGTATAATCAGCTGTAAAGAACTTGTAGAGAAGAATCCTGGTGATATCATAAAGTCACATACGGGTTTTATATTCCATGTACTTAATCCAAATATAGTGGATTATATAAAAAAGGCAAAAAAGGGTCCACAATCTGTAACATTAAAGGATTGTGGTCTTATAGTTGCACATACAGGTGTCCATTCAGGAAGCAGGGTTGTTGATGCAGGTACAGGTTCGGGAATTCTGGCAATGTTTTTGTCAAATATAGTTAATCCAGAAAAACTTGTTACATATGAAATAAGAAGGGATTTTGCAGAGATTGCCAAAAAAAATTTTGAAAAAGCGGGAATAAAGAATATTGAACTGAAGATGAAGGATATATATGTGGGTATAGATGAAAAGAATCTGGATTTAATCACCTTGGATTTACCTGAACCATGGAGGGTAGTAAAACATGCCAGAAAAAGTTTAAAAATAGGGGGTTATCTTGTATCCTATTCACCATCCATAGAACAGTCAAAGAGATTATTTGATTCATTAGAAGGCTTTCAATCAGAAACCATTGAATGTGTAACAAGAAACTGGGATATGAAAACAGTAAGACCTTACTCAAGAATGCTGGCTCATACGGGTTTTATAACAATTGCAAGATTGATTGAGAGGTAGAGGAGAGGTAGTAGAGTATCGTTTGCATCATTTTTATTACAAATTCAGCAGAATACTATAAGCTTTAGCTTATAGATGAATGCTAATGTTGGATTTGTAAGTTACATCAGCAAAACTCGGAG
>CAZQER010000064.1:0-5971 GCA_964592095.1 uncultured archaeon | reverse complement strand
TTCTATAGAACAATCTGCCAGAAGAATCAAGCCTCTCGCCCAACTCATCCCTCCAATCCCTAACCTCCCTGCTACCCTTTAGCAACTATTTCAACCCTTTCCATCTCTGTTGGATATTCTACCCCTACTTCTTAATAAAATATATATGATCGTTTGTTATTGTGATATATCATAAAATTCAATTATCCTTTTGATTATATTCTCTCTATCAAATCTTTCTTTAAAGATTCTCCTGCTTTCCTTTCCCATTTTCTTCATTATTTCAGAATTTTCTAATAGATATTGTAGTTTCTCTTTTATATCTGTGATATCTGGCTTTACAAGGAATCCATTTCTACCATCTATTACCCCTTCAGAATTACCACCAACATTTGTGGCAATAATCGGTTTTCCATAATATGTTGCCTCCAATAAAACCCTTGAGAAGGGTTCAGGCCATTTAGAGGGGATAACAATGATATCTGATTTCTTGTATATGTGGGGTATTAATCTATAATCTATCTTTCCCAAGAATCTCACATGATTGCCTGCAATATTCTCAAGTTTCTTTCTCTCAGGACCATCACCAACGATAAGAAGTCTAAGATTTTTACCTTTTAGTTCGTTGAATGCCTTTATTAGAATATCAACACCCTTTATCTTATCTAATGTTCCTATGTATGTTATATTGATTGTTCCCTTTTCGAGAGGATATTCCATCCTCTTCTTTATTTCCCTTATTTCCCTTATTGTCATGATATTCGGAATTTTAATAATGTCCTTTTCATTTACTTTATTTTTAATCAGAAATTTCCTGATGATATCGTTCACAACAATGAATTTGTTTATATGTCTGATAGAATTATTTTTTCTCATATAATCAATATATGTAAAAATCCAGAATATTGGATTGTATTTTAGATATAATCTGAGTTTCATCTTGCCAATATATTCTGATTTTATAACACAAGAAATGAATTTTGGGAAATTACAACCACTGCATGTTCCAATTTCCTTGTAGAAGAGATTTCCCTTTGGGCAGAACATACCATAACCATTTATAGTTGCAATTGTTTTTCTCTTGGTTTTACAACCAATAATGCTGGTATTGTTTAAACAATGAATAATCTCAAATTTTTCATCTAAATGTCTGAGTATTTTTTCCTCTGATATTGGGAATATAATCTTCCTTATAATGTTTTCTATAACACCGTATGGATTGTTACCGGTTTTCATTAAACGATATATCTTGAATCCATCTTTTATTTCAAAACCCTCTTCCATGGGTGTCTGAGATGTAAGGACAGACACATTTAATCCATTCTCTGATAATCCCTTTGCAAGTTCATATGCACTCAACTCACCACCACCAAAAATCCTTGGTGGGAAATATTCTGAAATCAATAGAATTTTTGATTTTGATTTTATCTCCATCATAATCCTATAAATTATAAATCGTTCTAAGCCATTCTATCTCCCTTTCTAAACCATTTTTAATACCTGTTTTTGGCTTGTATCCAAGTTCTTCGTTTGCCCTTGAAATATCGGCATATGTATGCCTTACATCTCCCTTCTGTTTTTCAACATATCTTACCCTGACCTTTTTACCAATAATATCCTCAATAATCTTTACTATATCATTCAATGTCTTTCTTGAACCACCACCTATATTAAAGACCTCTGCATTATTAATTTCAGAACTCATAGCTAATATGTTTGCATCAATAATATCAGAGATGAATGTAAAATCCCTTGTTTGGTTACCATCACCATATATCTCTATCTCATCTCCCGTGAGAATTGCACTTATGAATCTATAGAATGCCATATCTGGCCTTTGTCTCGGTCCATAAACTGTGAAGTATCTCAGTGATATGGAGGGAACATTATAATTTTTATAGTAGAGATAGCAAAGATGCTCTGCAGCAAGTTTTGATACGCCATACGGAGAGATTGGTTTTGGTGTATCGGTTTCTTTCATTGGTAATGATTTTATGTTTCCATATACCGATGATGAGGACGCATATATCAGCTTTTTGATTTTATGTTCCCTGCACGCCTCTAATATTTTTTGTGTCGCGAGAATATTATTTCTGGTGTATATCTCAAAATTTTCACCCCATGAGAATCTTACGCCTGGTTGTGCTGCCTGATGGAATATATAATCAACATCGTCAATTAGTTTTTCAAGATTTATATTTAGAATATCGTCCTCTATAAATGTAAAACCTTCGTGATTTATAAATTCAGAGATATTCTCTTCCTTCTGCTTTCTTGAGTAATAATCTGTAAAACAATCGATGCCTATTACTTCATGACCGATATCAAGAAGCCTTTCCGATAAATGACTACCTATGAATCCAGCACATCCAGTAACAATTGATTTCATCTTTTGTTTTTTTAATTATTTATAGATAATTGCAATAAATTAAGAAGATGATTGAAAAAAAATACATATCGTTATTCCTTGTAATAATTTTTATTGTAATTGGCTTTTATTTGAGAAGTTATCATATAAATTATCCTGTTATTGGTTACCACAACTGGAAAGAGACTCATTATCTGACCGAGGCGAGAAATTTTGCAAGGTATGGTTTTTTCAGATATGGGTTCTTTGTTCCAGTATGGAATTATCCTTCCATCAAAAGCGACCCTTCAGGTGTTCATGCAGATACATTTCCTACAATATCAATACTTGCTGCAATATCATTCATGATTTTTGGTTATAAACTGTGGGCTGCAAGGATAATAGGGATAATAATGACAACCGCATGCATCCCGCTTATGTATCTTATTATAAAGGAGATTTTTAATAGGGAGGATATGGCAATTACTGCTGCATTTCTTACATCAGTTAATCCATTATTTGTATTCTTCAGCCATAATGTTCAGTTAATTAATGTAGCGATATTTTTTATGCTTCTCTCACTTTATTCATTTCTTGTATGGAGAAGGAAGAGGAGTAATATATATTTTATTTTATCATTTGTATTTCTTTCTATATCTGTATTAACCAAATATCCATTCCTCATAATTTTAATCCCTATTATAGCACTATTTCCTTTTAAAGAAATTGGTGTTAAGGGCATTAAAGATAATCCAGTTCCATATATTGTTTCCATATTTGTAATGTTATCAATTCCCGCATGGATGGTATATATAGACAGCGTTACTACTGGAAGAAGTACTGCGAATTTATCACTTATAGAACCATGGAGGCTTACAACAAAGGAATTCTGGGATATTACCCCATCATATATTGCAGACAGCATTACATGGGTTGGATTATTTTTTGCTGTATTGGGTATTATATTTCTGATAATATCAACGGTTAAAAAAATCAGTATTTCTGGAATATTTTTATGGAGTTATCTTGTAGCATTTTTTATTTTTGTTGTGATAATGGCAAGAAAGATTGGACAACATAGTTACCATTACTATCCTGTAATCCCTCTTGCAATAACGCTCATATCATATTCACTGATAAGAATTGCGGACTTAGCAAAAAATCTCAAAATAGAAGGGAAAAGAATAAAATATATAAATATCATTGTAATTGTATTTCTGCTGATAATCTTTATTCCATCGACAATAGAGGCAATTAATCGTCAATTTGATACTCAATTTTATGGTCTTGATATTGCTGGTGAGTATCTAAAAGAACATAAAAAAGATGGTGAAAGGTTAATGCATTCAAGTTTTCAGGCATACGGTGTTTTATGGCATGGTGATATGATGGGTACGAGAGGAATACCAAAAACGGTGGATGATATGAAATTTGCGGAAGAAAAACTAAATGCTACTTGGATTTTCATTTATAATTGGGATTTTTACATAATTAATGATAAAAAATACAAGGAGTTATGGGACTATATAAGAAATAATTACAGATTGGTACAGTTTGCATTTATCAGGGAAAAGAATAGAGGTATAATCCCACTGTATATGCTATTCGGGAGGGGTGGTAGTTTTGATGCCAATAACATCACAAACATGGTGAAGAATAAACCAATAAAGCACAGATATTATGAACTTACCAATAAAAGGGTAAGGGTTGATTATATTAATATTGAGTGATTGATTCAAGAATGAATATAAATAAATTCGGTAAATATTTTATTGTTGGGGTTATAACATATATAGCAACAATCCTGGTGTTGTTTATATTTTCGGATATCATGGGATTTCCTGCATCGGTTGTGGCAATGATATGGATTCCTGTGCTTTTTATCATCAGATTTTTTGTTTATGATAAGTTTGTTTTTGTTAATTGTTAATATTTCTTTTAATCATTTCAGAATCTTCTCTACCTCATAGATTTTTCTATTGGAATAATATATTTTAGTCAAGATTTCATACAAAAACCCAAATGTAATAAACTGCACACCAACAATAACGAAAAGTACTCCTAGGATAAGGAGAGGTCTTTCACCTATAGATTCGTTGAGGAATATTTTTGTTAATGCGAGATATATACTGATGATAGATCCCAGTAATACCATTAATATCCCAAATGCTCCAAAAAAATGCAATGGCCTTGTCGAGTATCTTGTCCAGAATTTTATGTTTATGAGGTCAAGGAAACCCTTCATTAATCTGAAAACATTATATTTTGTCTTTCCATATCTTCTTTCATGGTGAATGACAGGTATCTCTCCAATTCTGAAGCCTCTCCATGAGACAAGAGCAGGTACATATCTATGCATCTCTCCATAAAGTTCAATGTTTTCAATAGCCTTCCTTCGATATGCCTTTAGGGTGCATCCGAAATCATTTATATTTACCCCTGTCAACTTCCTAGCTAAGATATTTGATATTTTGGATGGTACTTTCTTTGTAATAAATGGGTCCTTTCTGTTTTTTCTCCAGCCACTTACTACATCATAGCCCTTTTTTATCTCATCTAGTAGTTTTGGTATGTCCTTTGGGTCATTCTGTAGGTCAGCATCCATTGTTATGATAATGTCCCCCTTAGAATTATCAAAACCAGCGCTTATAGCAGATGTCTGACCAAAATTCCTTCTAAACTTTATTACCTTAACTTTTTTATCCTTATTATGAAGTTTTTCTAATATCTCAAAACTTTTATCTGTACTTCCATCATCAACAAATATGATTTCATATGTTTTTTTTATATTATCAAGTACAGATTTCAATTCTTTATATAATGCCTCTATACTTTCCTCTTCATTATAGACGGGTATCACAACTGAGATATATGGTTCCATTCTAATAAACTATACTATATTTTTATATATATTAAAGATTATATCTGCTACCCTCTTCCTGGTAAAATACTCCTCAACCCTTTTTCTACCACATTTCCCCATTCTCTTTCTATATGCATCATTACCCAGTAATTCTATAATAGCATATTTCAATGCATCAACATCCTTTGGACTTATTTTTATTCCACAATTATTAACAACATATGGCATTCCAGATATGTTTGTTGTGATGCATACCTTACCTGTGGCCATTGCCTCTAAGAGTGTGATTCCAAATGCCTCCTGTCTTGTTATTGAAGGTAAAACAAATAAATCACATGCTGCATAATATTCTGGAATTTCATTCTCCTTCGGTTTTATAAATATTATATTCTCTTCATCTTTTGCAAGATTCATAAGTTTTTTCCTTAATACGCCATCACCAACAAGAAGTAAAACACTATTCTCTATATTATCCTTAACTCTTATGAATGCATCTATAAGATATTCAATTCCTTTATAAGGAACAAATCTACCAAGAAATAGAACGACCTTTTTATTTTCCAGTTTATATCTTCTCCTTATATTCTCTCCGCTAACATCTGGATTAAACCTTTTTTCATCGACAAAGTTTGGTGCTATTTCTATCTTATCTATAAAATGTTTCAGAACTGACGATTCCTTTACATAATTTGGAGATGTTGCTATTATCCTTTTAGAATGTCTCAAAATTAGATATAAAATTGGATAATAGATAATCTTCAATAGTTTTTCATACCATCTAT
>CAZQER010000063.1:0-5986 GCA_964592095.1 uncultured archaeon | reverse complement strand
TTCTTTTGTGAGCATGTGCATATTATCGTGAGCATTTTTCTCGTTTATACAACCTCTGCCCTGCCTTTGAGTAAGAGGTAAACTGCTACATATTCTGGAAGTTTCACACTTTTTTTATTAAATGGTCCAAATATGTTTTCATTCATCTTAAATTTAGATATTTTTTCATTTATATCTATAGTAATTTCATCATCTCCAAATGCTAATGAATCAACCAATGGGTCAAAATCTTCAATATTTCTAATCCTCTTTGCAATAAAACCACTACTTCCATGCAATGAATCTGGAAGTCTTATCAATCTTGTTGTGTCTATTGTAACTGTTCTGTCTGTATCACCCACAAGTCTTATTGCATATTTTTCTATAATTTTCTGTTGCATATTCTTTGTAAAATCTATAAGACCATCCCATCTACCATCCATTAATATTTTTAGATTGAATTTTCTGTTTTTATATAACCTCTCGGCATGTTTTTGTTTGACACCGTAAACGCTCTTTAATCTTTCAATATCAGATGAGACAAAATCTAATGCAACATCATAGGCTCTTTTTCCCCACCCAACATCATCTGCGGTAGGTCCTTTTATAACCGGTGTAAAAGACCCTCTCAATCTGAATTCTTTCCTTTCTTTCAAATCAATTCCCGGTAAAGCCTCCTTTGATAAATGATGTTCAAGATTAAATCCAGTGCCTGTTATATAATCAACAATTTCCAATCTTTCATCCCTTCCTAGTTTTATTACCTCTGGTTTTGATATATGAATATGATAACCCTTATTTCCAGAAAAATTTAATTCAATATCATTTTTTTTGAAACCAAAATCATCAATTAAGAAATCCATAAGATTTATTGTTTCAGTCTTTATCTTTTCAAATTTCTCTTCTTCGATAAAATCCATATCAACATCCAAGTCAAATATTAGATCTGCCCCCTCCCAAGTCTTTGCAGACATCGGCTGATTTTCTGGAAATTCATAGTATGCTGCAGAATATGAGATAAAGAATGGAGCATCCCTCTTAAGAAAATTATTCAACTCTCTTTCATTTTTGAACGATTTGTGTCTAACCTTGATCTTCGACTCTAATGTTCCGATTCCAAACTCCCTTTTTTCTATTTCCTTTGGAGATTTAATATTATTTTTCCAGTAAAACTCCTTGAATTTCTTTTTCAGAAATATCTTCGTATCTATATTCATTTTGAAATGAATTATAGGAATCTCAAAAATTAATAGAAACATATATATGCCTGATAATTATATAAAATAACAAATAATGGATTTATATATGAAATGTTAAAATTTCTGGTATGTAGAGGGGCAAGGATATCTGAAAATATGATTTGACTGAGTGATAATATGGATGTAGAGGTGATAGATATTGATTTGAGAGGGGATGTATGCCCTTATCCATTAATTGTTGCCATAAAAAAGATTAGTGAGATAGAGGATAGTTTAAAAAAAGGGGAAAAGATATTGAGATTTATAATAGATCACCCGCCTGCTACAAGGTCAATTCCGAGAGAGGCTGAAAAGAGAGGGTATGAAACTGAATTAAAAAAAACTGGAGCAGCAGAATGGGAGATAACCATAAAACGAAAGAGGAGGTAAAATGGGAATAGATGGGGTAAAGGATATCTATAATAGGGCGTTTGGTGATGCATGGCCTGTTTGGCTTGGGGGATTGCTGATAGGATTGTTTAATGTCTATGAATATATAATGGAAAAACCCTGGGGGATTACTACTGCTACATCAAGGTGGACAGGAATGATTCTATATAAATTAGGTGTAAATACTCCTGAATGGCTTTACTTTAAACAAAAAGAGATGATGGAAAAGCTTTATTTTATGTATGGTGGTGATGCAGTGAATATAGGATTGCTATTAGGAGCATTTATTGCTGCGTGTCTTTCCTATGAATTTGCTATCAGAACTCCTAGAAGTAAAAGAATGTATCTTCAGGCATTTGCTGGTGGTATTATTATCGGTTATTCTGTGAGGCTTACCAATGGCTGTAATTTGGGTTCGTTTATCTGCTCTATCCCAAGTCTTTCTTTGAGTGGATGGATATACTGGGCAGGTTTGGCTATTGGTGCATATTTAGGCGTGCAATATGTCAAGAGGCAAATCTATAGGATGCCAATAACCATTGAGAAAAAAACCATTGAGAGAAGCAAGGGCATGTCAAGAAATGCTCAGATGTTCTTGGGAATTATCGGAATTTTAGCAGCAATAATAATTACTTTGTTCTATATTGTGTATACAAAAGCAGGTGTTGTTACACTGTTTTTAATAGGAATTGCATTTGGTGTTATACTTCAGCGTTCCAGATTCTGCTGGGCTACATGCTATAAGGATTTATTTATCAGCAGAAATGCCGCCTTATTTAAAGCCATAATTATATCTATGTTGGTCTCTACAATTGGATTTTCCCTGATTATGTACAAGATGGTTCCTGACCCATCTACTGGAAAACTCCCTGCTCACGCAAAGGTAAATGAGATAGGAAGACCATTTGGAATTCCGCATTTAATTGGAGGAATTCTATTTGGATTTGGAATAATCCTTGTTGGTGGCTGTGCATCGGGGATTATGTACAGGATAGCAGAAGGGTATACAAGTATATGGGTTGCTTTCTTGGGTGTTTTGGTGGGACATGGAATCATTGCCTACCAGTGGGGGTGGTTGCATCCTAACATTCTCAAGGGAACGAAGATATGGCTCCCTCAATACATAGGATGGGGCTGGTCAGTATTTCTAACAATATCGGTTTTAGTTCTTATATATCTCTGGATTAGTCAATGGGAAGTAAAGGATGAACGATGGGTCTGAAACAATTAAAATATGTGGAACTGGATGATGTAGAGGGCAGGTTATATGCTGCAGGTGTTCCGTATCTTTTACTTCCCAGAAGCATTGTGAAATCCATAGATATTGTACTGCGGAGGATAGCTGGGGATGCTGCTGCGGAGACTTTAATCTATCGGATAGGGGAGGATATTGGTAGGGAGTATGTTAGGAGAATTAATAAAATTCTTGAAGGAACAGATGTAGAGTTAGATAAGGAGGCATTCGTTGATCAGGTATATTGTACAACCATGCAATCCGGGTGGGGAAGGGTAGATATAAAGAAATTGGATATAGATAAAGGAGATGTAAAGATTCAGATAAATAATGCACCATCATTGGAATTTATAAAGAAGGGCAAGGTGTCATTGGAAAGGGGTATTTTAGCAGGTGCATATCAGGAGATTACTGGTAAGAGGATATATTATTCTCTAAGCAAAAAAACGGATAATAAGGCTATTTTTACTACAGTTAAAGAGATTCCTCGGGATGTATTAACTGAAGAGGAACTTGCACTTTTAAGTAAGGCAGAACTAGAGAAGATAGTGGAGGAGAGAACAAAGGATTTGCAAGAGGCAAAGGCGTTCAGTGATGGTGTTATCAGTTCTATGTTGGATGCAGTAATTGTCAATGATTTGGAGGGTCATATAATAAAGGTAAATGATGCTGCAGTTAAACTCTTGGGATATACAGAAGAGGAATTGATAGGTGCTTCTGCCTCCAAAATTATTGCCAAGAGGGATTTAAAAAGAAATGAGGAATGTACCCGAAGAACATTAGAAGAGGGTTTTGTTTGGAACTTTGAATTTACATGGGTAACAAAGAATGGGGGGGAAATACCAGTTAGTTGTAATCGTTCTGTATTGAGGGATGCCGATGGAAATGTTGTTGGAATCTTGTGTGTGATCAGAGATATGAGGGAGATGAAAAAACTTATTGAGGAATTAGAGAAATCAAGAGATGAATTACAGACAAAGGTTAAGGAACTTGAGGAATTTCAGGATTTGGCAGTTGGAAGGGAATTAAAGATGATAGAGTTGAAGAAGGAGATAGAAAATCTAAAGGAGCAATTAAGGAGTAAGGGCTAATGAGAGATGGGAACAAAAAGAGAAAGAGAATTAGAATTAAAGTTGAGAAAGATAAGGGCTGCCCTTCTAAATATGCTCAGAGATGCAAACGAGGATAGAAAAAAACTTGAGGAAAAAACAAGGGAATTGGAGGAGAAGAGTAGAAAATTATCTCAAGCGAGATTGGCTACCTTGAATATGCTCAAGGACATGGCTGAGGATAAGAAGAAGATTGAAGAGGCCTATCGTGAATTAAAAAAGACACAAAATCAATTAATACAATCGGAAAAGATGGCCACTATTGGAACGCTTGCCGGTGGAATTGCTCACGAAATAAACAACCCATTGGGTTCTATTTTGATCAACACTCAGATGCTACTCAATGATATTAAAGATGAGGAAAAGAGGGAATCACTCAAATTAATTGAGGAGAGTGCAAGGAGATGCAGGGATATCGTTCAAAATCTTTTAAGTTATTCAAGAAGGCATGAGTTGGAGGAATTTATGCCGGTAAATTTGAATGAGGTAATTGATAATTCATATAATTTAATTCGGCATCAACTGAGAATGGATAATATAAATGTTGAGATAAAATATGGCAATATATCAAATGTTGATGGTAATGCAAATGAATTACAACAGGTATTCACAAATCTTATTTTGAATGCAAGGGATGCAATAAAAAAGAGTGGAAAGCGTGGAACAATAACAATCAGGACATTTCAGGAGGATAAATTTATAGTCTCTGAGGTAACAGATAACGGTAGTGGAATACCTGAGGAATACATAAAGAGGATATTTGACCCATTTTTTACAACAAAGGATATTGGTGAGGGTACGGGATTGGGGCTTTCAATTGTTTATAAAATAATAGAAAAACATAATGGAAAGATATATGTTTCATCAAAATTGGGGGAGGGAACAACATTTACAATAAAATTGCATAGGAGTAAAAATAATAAGAGTAAATAGTATAATAAATAATAAATAATAAATAAGAATAGATCCAACAATTGATACGTGTGAAAAATAAAATGAAGGAGAAGATTCTGGTTGTGGATGATGAAAAGCCTCTATTAAAGACATTGGATAAATTATTGAGTAAGGGGGGGTATATTGTAACTACCACTGATGATAGTTATGATGCATTGGATAAAATAAAAAAGGAATTCTTTGACCTTATTATTCTTGATATAAGAATGCCCGGTATGAATGGTATATCCCTGCTTGAAGAGGTGAGGAAGATACAGAAGGGAAAGAGTAGAAGTAAGGTTATCATGATTACTGCCTATGCCAGTGAGGAGACGCCAATCAAGGCTATAAAACTTGGGGCGGATGATTATATTATGAAGCCATTTGAGATGGATGATTTTTTGCATAGTGTAAACAGAAATATAAAGATGGTACGCTTGGAGAGGGAGAGGGATGAATACATACATAAACTGGAGAAATTACACGAGGAGTATAAAAATCTGATAATAAGTCTAACAAAGGTTATATGGACAAAAACAAAAGATAAAGAGTTGGAAGAGAAGATTAAGGATATATTAGATAAATATGAGAAATTATTAGAATAATTGCTATGTTGAGAAAACAACTACGGAATGATATGTTATGGCTTATAAAAACATTAAAATTACTAATACGAGAATATACTGCACATTTAACTCTGTTCCGTTAATCCTCTGCAAATGAGCCAAATGAGGCATCACAATCAAGATTATCAGGATTGGGTTTTACCCATACAAATAATCTTCTGTAGTTAAAGTAAAACTCTTATTTACACTCATAGCAGCAGCGAAAGCAAGATGTTTTCCCATGGGGATATCAATGCCAGTATCTACCAGGATTGAGAAGATCTCTTACAGGATAGTTATATACACCTACAAGAGTTAAAGAATTTCCACCACCTCCCACCTGCGCATCCAAATACCCCTTCGTAACAACAGTATTATCGGGATCGGAGTCCAAAGGTGTTGTTGCAAGAATCTTACCGCTGACATTCAGTCTGAATTGCCGGGATACGGTTATATTTTAAAATTTTAATTGATTATCATCACGCCCCGATCGGGATT
>CAZQER010000062.1:0-6284 GCA_964592095.1 uncultured archaeon | reverse complement strand
TTTATAAAGGTTATAATCCAATTAATTTCTGAATTTATTTAACTCTCACCCTGTAAGAATCTCTCCTCAAATAAGGGTAATATCCAGGCAGTTACAATAGGTATTTCTTTATCATTATTTTTCCTCTCTATATCCTCTATCCTCAATATTTCATTGAATTTAACATAAGACATTTTCATCTAAAAAATCTTTTGTTACTGCAGATATAATCCTCAATTTATATGTAAATGTTGTGGGTTTCATTTGCATTGTTGACAGAAGTCAGATTATTAGAAGGGAATTACTGGTCCTGATCCTGTTTCTGTGTCGTAGTGGTTTTTTGATCATATTTAATAAAAGGCTAAACTATATCATATACGGATTATCTTGTTTATAGTTGGTATTCAATCCAATCTCATAATTGTAATCTACGAATGCAATTGGATATTTCTTTAATCTTATTTCATTATATTGAATTTTTTGTTTTTCTAATAGCTCCATAAATAGCCAGTGATATATATCTACAGTGTTCCAGTAATTTAGATCGTCCTCACTTTCAAATACAATTTTTGGTATAACTGGTCTTTTAATTAAGCGTTTGTCAATATCTCTAAGATTAAGAATACTTAATATTTCCTCATCCTCCAAGTTTTTAAGTCGTAAAGAATAACAACAGTATTTCTTTAACACATCCTCATATTTTCTATATCCTTTATCCTTCTTTTTATCAAATTCTACTTTTTGTTGATAATCTTTAAACCATTCACCGTAAATCTTTACTAACAAATTACTTAGTTCAGACAATGATAAAACACCCTCCATTAGCCTATTCCTCGTAATTTCAAGGATCCGTCTTGGATATGGATATGACCATTTATTATCCCTATTGAATACCTCTAGACCGCAACAAATTTCACACTCACTTATACCCTTCCTTTTCCTTCTATTTACCCTTCCAATCCTCTGAATTATAGCATCTATGGGAGCTAATTCTGTGTACAAACAATCAAAATCTATATCCAAACTAATCTCTACAACCTGTGTTGTAACTAAAATTAAACCTCTATTTTCCCATCTTTCCTTTTCCTCAATTTCATCTTCTTTTAATTTTCTATGTCTTTTAATAAATTGCGAATGGTAAAGAATGATATTGGCATCTTTATTATACCGTTCACCCTGTTTTATATAGTTTTGTGTAACGATAAATGAACCCTTTTCTTTAATCTTATTGTATAACTTGTTGGATTTTTCTACAGTATTACAAATGACCAATACTTTTTTATTATCCTTAAAATCTTCAACTATCATATCAACCATTTCATCTATATCCTTCTCATTTTTTTTAATTTCTATTGGCGATACATTAAATAATTGCTCATCTGTGATGATTTTTACACCAAATGGCTTCACCATATCATCATGAATTTCCTTTGGGATAGTGGCACTCATAATACAAAAAGGATTCTCGTATCTGTTCATTATCTCCAACACTTTCTTTAACGCACCAAGCATCTGTGCGTCATAAGAGTGAACTTCATCTACGATCAATATGGAGTTCTTAAAATAAAGGGTTGCTAATGGCCATTTATGTAAATTCAGAAAAGGTAGAATAAATGAATCCAGAGTACATACAGTAATTGGCTTAGAAAAAACCTTCATTGATATTATCTCCTTTGTTTTATCATCTTTGTCATCGAATCTATCTTCTAACATCAATGCAGAGACGCTATGAACTAGTCCAACATTTTTATCACCAAAGTAATCTACGAATCTTCTATATAGAGCATTAGATATTGTCTGAGTGGGTACCGTATAGATTATTTTAGTGTGAACATTTTTTATATTTGTAATCGCCCATAACAACGCTGCTTCTGTTTTTCCCTCACCAGTAGGTATTTGAAGCAGGATGTTGCCATGTTCCATAGTGGATTTTTTTTGGAATTCTTTTAATCTAAATTCACATTCTTTTTTTATTATTTTTCTTTCCAATGCTCTCTTCTTTAATTGTTTAATTAGATCGGCTTTAATTTTGTCAGGACATCCTAACCAGTTTTTTTCATCCATCCCACTAGCTATCCAGTCTGCCCTTATCAGATTACCAGAAATAAAACCAAAAATTTCTTTCAATGCATCTAATTTATCCCTTCTCTCCTGGTTTGATGATATGTAGTATGATAAGACATCCTTTACACCTACTTTTGATATATCCTCAGAACTCCATAAATCCCTTAGAGTACTGCCTGAATTTTTATTAAATAATTCTCTGAAATTTATCTCATAAGGACAGGTTTTATTAAAGAACCATTTATAATATGATTTGTATCTTTCCAAAAATTTGAATATTTCTACAAAGAAGGTTGGATTATCCCTATTAATAACATCATCATATATATCCCTATGTAATGAGGTATGGTGGGATATAACTGATAGAGCAACTACATTAACGTAACCTTTACTACATCTTATATTTTCTATTGCTATGTATCTCTCAATACCTTTCGTGAAATAAAGCGAATATAGAGGGTGATGCGAATTATGTTTCCTTTTTTTAATATCGATATAAAACTCCTCTGTTGCCTTTCCAATATCATGAAGAAAAATTGTGAAAAAAATAACATCCAATAATTTGTTAATATCTATCTTGTATATCTCACAAAAAGTTTTGAAAGATATCTCATTATCCCTGAGGAGTTTCTTAAACTCTATCAGGCATCTTAATGTATGCTCATCCAAGGATTCTCTATTTTCTTTTGCTAGTATTTCTCTTTCCCCCACATCCTTTATTGATATTAAAGATACCATCACCACAATACAATACCTCTCTCCCCATCCAATAAAATTTCTTGTTTTGAGGAAAATGTTATATCAAAATAACCATCAGCAAAGAACTCAACTATTTCAATTGATTTAACTACTCTTCTTGGAGGACCCATGTCAAAGTGGATGGGAGTTATGGTAGTTCGGGGTGGAAAAATGATCATTGGTTTTAGTTTTCTACTAAACGTTGGATTGAATTCATACTTATCAGCAAGGATGTAGGGAAAAGTAGTATGTATCCTCTCCTTTCGAGTCACAGTATAGTTATCTTTAACTTTTTTAACGCTGTGAATGATAACTAATTCATCGTCTAATCCTATTGATGGAATCCTCTTTGGTCTTTTTAGCGAATCCTTTATATCTCTAAATAGGTCGTTATCCTCTGTTTCGCAGTAGATTAGATAAGAAGGTTTAAATAATTTTTCTCTCTTCACAACAGCTAAACCCCCTATATTGCTCTTCTTCCACTTTTTATATTGCCACAGGTCAACAAACAAATTTTCTAATCTTAAAGGAATAACACCAATGCGAATAGATCTAAGTAGGGTATTGTAATAGAAACCTTCAGTTTTTCCCATTATATTCGCTATCATACCTGCAATGTGTGTCTTCTTCGGAGTTAGTTCGGTATGTTGGTATGTGGCTGTCTCTGGAATTCTAAATGAATTTACTAACCCTTCCAACTCGAATCTTAAAATAGGCATCCTTATCCGCTATTTTTAATCCATGCTTTAGCTTCATCAATTGCTTCTTTAATTCCCTTCACATTATCATCAAATTCCTTTTTTATCTCCTCTTCATTCTTGAAGATGTTACTCCTTATACCGATCACATAGTCCCTGATAATGTCTTGGTATTCATTTAGAGTTTCACTAATTAATCCTACATCAAGTTCCTCATTTTCGTTTACATTTAATGAATTAAGAAATATGGGAGTTCCCGCGGTTTGATTGACAATTATTAAAAATTTTGGTGTCAGATCATCTAACAATCTTGCAATTTTTCCACCACCATTTAGATTTTTAAAGGCATCCAATAGCATGCTTATTCTCTTATATCTCTCATCGTCCCCGATGACATCCCTTATCTCTAAATTCAATTCATCAACATACGCACCGACCTCATCAACATTAATAACAGATGTACCTCTCATAAAGTTAAATGTATTTACCTCAACCTTAACAAGATCTCCACCTTCTTGTCCTTCTTTTTTTCTTGTCAGTAAGTCATTTTCTCCCTTCCAAGGATATATGCTGATAAGTGGAGATACCTTTGTTGGTGACCATCTTCTCAAAGCAGCTTGTTGACTTCCTTTACCAGCTTCCATAAATCCAAACAAATCGATATCGGGATTATTTTTTAAAATCCATTCGTATCTCTTTATCTTATCATCACTTGGCGCATCTTTTATATCAATCTCTCCACTTTTATCTATTTTTGTCAAGGGCATTCCCAACTGCATCAATGTTGTTTTTAGATAATATCTAAACGCCTGACCCGAGATATACACATAATAATCTCCCACAACATTCTGTACCTTTTTCAACAATACCAGATTCCCTGGGTTTTCACTACTATTCAGATTGTCTATATTCACCTTTGTAACATATCCCAAATTAAGAAATGTTCTTGTTTTATTCATTTTTCACCTCCTTTAGATTTTGCGTATTCCGTAGATAGATAGTTCTGAACTGCAAAAATGCCTAATAAATCACGGATCAAAGATATGTTTCTTTTTTCATTAGAGATCTTTAGGATGTCTTCAATAATCTCAGAATATTTCTTGTCAGTTTTTTCATCTTTCGCATTTAGTGTTTCCCCCTTCTTATGTTTTAATACAGCATATTCAAAATCTCTAAAGAACTCTACCAACTTTTCTACATTTCCTATCTCCCGTATTTGATATACTAGATTTTTCTCATTACAATCTGCTGCAAAATAACCAATTCGTTTACCAAGTCCGGAGCACATATCTAAAATCTTTTCGTATTCCATATTACTACCTCCACCAATTATTTTATTATAATTTTTTAAGAAAGAATAGAGATCATCTTGTTTAAGATATCTTCTAGATGTTCTATAATTAAAGTAAGAGGCGTCAAATAATTCACATTCAATATTAGTTCCATCTAGTATATGCCTACAAAAATCCTCGTAAATTCTTGGAAATTCTTTTCTAGTTTTTGAGAAATAACAATAATCTGCCAGCGTTATTGTATTTTTGCCTATAAAAAAGAATTCATCCAAATCTTTATTCTTCAACATATCAAAGAATCTAAATAGATATGAAAGCTTATTATAGAAGATGGAGTTTTTTACATCGTTGGAAGTGAACTCAACTTTTATTATTTGCGATCCTTTTATGAGATCCAAGAGTATATCCTTCTTCTTGGATTCCCTATAGAGGTGATAGGTTGTGTTTAATAGGCTAGAATAGTTTGAATTTGCATCTATCCGTAAATAGTCTCTTGTAGATATGTTGGTCTTAGTTCTATCTCCTCTTTCAAGAAAATCTGATGTTATCCCTAGACCCATTTTTACATCTTTTAGATAGATCAAGGAGGGTATATCAAACATTACCAAGGTATTATTGTAAAAATAATTGTGCAAGACAGAGAGACGATAGAACATATCACACATATAACAGAGCGGTATCCTGTCCTTTAATCTATGGTCTCTGTTTATAGGTGGTGAATAACCAAAATCAAACAAAAGATTCTGGCTTTCAACACATATATTCTTCTTTTTTCCATTCTTCATCAAAATAGTATATGGAGAATTACATACACTACATATTTTCTTAGTACTACTCTTTACCTCAATGTTTTTTACAAGTTCTTTAGTTGCTTCATCTAACTTTTTATAGATAACAACCCCCACATCTTTATCTTTTTTTATTTTATCTTCATTTTTCTTTCCATACCAGAAATTTTCTTTTAATTTTTTATTCCTCCATTTTTCATAAAGTTCTCTAAAATTAGCATAAGAGATTTTTTTAACGGCATATTCTCTTTGTAGCTTGTCAATTTTAACTCTACTTGCAAAAGGTTTTACAGCAATTTTTTTGCTTTCTATCACATCATCAAGTTTAGGACTTACATAAGCTCTATCATTATCTGTTTCATATAGTATCTTCCTGTAATAATCTTCCAATAACTTTTTGTAGATATTAAACAATTTCTCAGAATTGCAGTAGAATGCTAAGGAGTTATCAGAGAGTATGATTTTTACATCATTAACATATGTCACCGAATAATTCTCACTAATTTCCTCTTCTCCATACTGAAGAAGCAGGATGTATGCGTTAGTCAATCCATTATTGTATAAAAAATCTCTTTTCCTAAATTCTATCTTCTCCTCCTTTTCTTCAATTAATCTCGTTTGTATCATCTTTGACCATACCCAGTCCCCTTTATCGCCTCAATCATCCCACCACCTCAAACATTCCGAAGCCTTGGGAATTCTTGCTTCCTAAGCCGGCGTCATAG
>CAZQER010000061.1:0-6374 GCA_964592095.1 uncultured archaeon | reverse complement strand
TGGATTCTATCTCAGGATTTATCACATTGATTATCCTGTGATTGGGTATCATAACAACAAGGAGGTCCATTATTTAACTGAGGCGAGAAACTTTGCCAGAGAGGGCTTTTTTAAATATGGATTTTTTGTTCCTGCCTTAGGGTATCCAAGGCTCCATTATGATCCCTCTGGAGCACATTCGGATACATTTCCCTTGACTTCAATTTTGGTTGCACTAGCTTTTATGTTATTTGGTATGAATTTAACTGTTGCTCGCCTAATTGGTGTAATCTCCATAACAGCTACAATTCCTTTAATGTATCTGATAGTTAATCAGATATTCAAAAGAGAAGATTTAGCAATTGTATCGGCAATTTTAACTGCAATACTCCCTCTAACTGTTTTCTTCTCTCATAACGTCCAACTAATAAATCCTGCTTTATTACTTTTCACTCTCTCTCTTTATTTCTTTTTAAAATGGATGGATGAAAATAAATCATATCAACTCATTTTAACTTCTTTTTTCTTTGTACTGTCTGGGCTCACTAAATATGATTTCTTAGTTATGGGGTCCCCCTTTTTGCTTTTATTCCCATTCAGGCGTTTAGCAAAGGAAATTAAGAATAAGAGAGTAACTGTATACATCCTATCCATCGCAGTTCTGCTACTTTTCCCAGCGTGGTATTTTTACTCCAATAATGTCGTTGCTCCTCGATACCATACCAAAAAGATAGTCTCTGTAGAAAAGGTAAATTATCTTGATATCTTAAATCCCTCTGGCTGGACATTGATAAAATCCTATTTTGCTGACAGCTGGACCCTACTTGGCACTCTTTTTGCTGCCTTGGGAGCCATAATTGCCATCTCTAACTACTATAAAAAAAGAAAATTCCCGGAAAAATTTGTTATTACTTTGTTCCTCTCTGCTATCCTTTATTTCATCCTCATGTTCTTCAAAATAAAGGGGCACAGTTATCATATGTATCCAATGGTGCCGTCAATGATTTTTCTCATAACTTATTTCATCGGAGCCCTTAGTGATTTGGGTAAGAAGTTAAAGGTGGAAGGGAAAGGGATACCCTATCTTAACTTCATCATCATCCTCATATTGTTGGCTATCCTTTTTTCTCCCATGCAGGAAGCTACCAACCGGCAATTTGACACCCAATTCTTTGGTTTGGATGTTGCTGGAAACTATATAAAAGAGCACAAGATTCCCGGAGAAAGAGTGATGCACTCCTCTCATCAAGCCTATGGTGTTCTCTGGCATGCTGACATGAAGGGAACAAGAGGAATTCCCTCTACTGTTGAAAAAATGAAATATGCCGAAGAAAATTTAAATGCATCATGGATTTTCATGTATAACTGGGATTTTGCAAAGGTAATGGGAAATAAAGAATTGTGGAATTATATTAAAAATAATTATGGCTTAAAGCAATTTGCTTTTATACAAACATCAAAAGGTATCCAACCAATTTACATGCTATTTAAAAAAGGTGGAACATTTGATGATTCCCGGTTAAATACAATGCTTATGGATAAGCCAGTCCAGCAGCAAGATTATGAGCTAACTACCGGAAAAGTTCGTTTGAATTACATAAATTTTTGAAGAGTAAAAAAATTGAAAAGAAAAAGAACTTTTAGGATATTGATCAGTTTAATTGTTACTTTAATTTTGTTAGCTATCATAATCTCTCAAATAAAAATATCAGATATTACCGAGACACTTAAAAGAATTCCTTTTCCCTCTATCCTCTTGGCATTTTTAGTTTATCTTATCTTTAATATCTTCCGGACTCTGCGGTTTCAATTGTTGCTAAATAAAAAAATTTCTTTCCGAAGATTAATGCCTGTGATTCTAATTCATAGTTTCTTTCTTAACATTCTTCCGGCAAGAGCAGGAGAGTTTTCTTACTTATATCTCCTTAAGAAACAAGACATTCCTTTAAGAGAAGCTGTTTCTACCTTGCTAATTGCCAGGGTGTTTGATGGCATAGCTTTAGCTTCATTATTTATCCTTTCTGTGTCGCTGCTTGAAGGGGCTATTCCCCCTTTAATATCAAATATCTTTATTTTCATCTCCATTTTGTTGAGTATGGGGATACTTTTCCTGATAATCATCTTTCATTATGGTAGCATGCCTAGATCTAAACTAAAGAAACCATTTCACAAATTCCTTAATAAAACCCACTTGGAAAAATCTAATTTCATACACTGGTTACTGAAAAAAGTTTCCGAACTGATTAAAGGTTTCCAAGCCATTCAAGTGAAGAAAAAACTCACCAGTTTGTTATTTTATTCCTTTGGTATCTGGATTTTTGGCTATTTAGTTTATGTTATCCTGATGGAAGCTATGGGCATCCATTTAGGCATCTGGGCTGTTTTCGCTGGGGCAACCTTTGTTATATTTGCCTCTCTCATGCCAGTTCAGGGTCTGGCTGGTTTTGGAACAACTGAGGGGGTTTGGGCCTTAGTTTTTTTTGCCTTGGGAGTGAAGAAAGAATTAGCAATAGCATCAGGATTCAGTTTCCATATCCTTAGATTACTTTACGCCACAATTTTAGGTGTCCTTTCTTTTCTCTACTTAAACTTGCAAAATGAAGGAAAAAGAGGTTATTGAGAATTTACGCCAGGTAAAAGAAGTTTTTGACAGATATAATATTGAGTTTTGGTTAGATAGTGGAATACTCCTTGGTCTGGTGAGGAGTAATCGGCCGATTTCTTGGGATAATGACCTTGATCTGGGGATGTGGAGAAAAGATATAACCAAAATTAAGGTCGGTACCTCTGCTTATAATGAACTCTGCAGTCAAGGATTTGATATTTATTTCTTGCCTGATAAAGTCATTCTGGAGAAGAATAATTTTCCCATTAATGTTTCTCTTTTCTTCTTGAAAGATGGTAAGGCAATGAGGGAGCCTTATTTACTTTATGGAAAAAATAAATTGGGGAAAATTTTAAGAAGTCTCTGGTGGTTATTTTCCGTTTCCTATTATGGGAATGCCCTTAAATTAAAAACTATTGCAGTAAAAATAACACAAGTTTTACCTAAAAATTTACGGGAAGGGATTGCCACTTTATTTTTAAGGATAGGAAAAAAATTTGGTTGTCGAGAGATTATTTGGACAGTACCTCAAAAATTTTTTACTAATTTTCCTGAGATAACCTTTCAGGGAGTGAAATTTAAAGTTCCCAATGAATTAGAAGACTACCTAGCCTTTAGATACGGCCATGATTGGAGAATTCCCAAGAAAGAATGGGATTCGCTCACTCAAGATGGAGCTATCGAAAAGAAAATTCCCTGAAGGCATTTGTTGGATTTTAAGTTCAAATACGATAAGATTACATGCCCCTATTTTATTCTCTTAAAGAAAAAGAGAAATGGTTAATAAAACAGCCCTAATAGTTCACAGCAAGCATACAAAAGAATATGCAAAATTAGTAGCCAAAAACTACAGAGATGTTGAATTTTTAGAAGTTAGAAGACCGCCTACAAATGAGGTTTTAAAGATAAAGACCGATAAGGATGTAATTATTGGAATTGGTGGCGGAAGCGTTATAGATACAGCAAAAGTTATCTCTAAGGATAAGAGGGTTATAGCAATCCCCACAACCGCATCTGGGTCTGCTATGACACCCTACGCTACTGTATGGGAAAAGAATAAGAAGATATCGGTACCTACAAAGAAGCCAATACCGAAAAATTATGAATTTCCAATAAAACTTCCAGCTAAGGTTTTGCAATCAACTATTTTTGATGCTTTATCTCATGCAATTGAATCCCTATGGTCAAAAAACGCAACCTCTGAGAGTAAGAAATATTCAAAAAAGGCAATCTATTTACTCAATAGAAATTTAAAGAGGAAAAATAAAAATATTAAAGAAATAATAACTGCAGGAAATTATGCAGGTAAAGCAATAGCAATTACCAAGACCAATGTGATTCATGCGACTTCCTATCCAATTACCATTAAGTACAATATTGATCACGGAACTGCCTGTGGTATGCTTTTGCCATATTTTGTGAAATATATGAACTTTAAAGAATTACCTAAGCTTTTTGGTTTTGACACAACAAGAGAGCTGGTTGAATTTTTAAAACAGTCTTTTTCTCCACCTAAGATAAAAAACCTTAATATTAAATTAATAACTAATGAGGCAATTAAATACAAAAGGATAATGGATGGTCCCAAAGAAATAACTAAGAAAGATTTGGAGAAAATCTTATCAAATCTGAAAAAATGAAGGTTGTTTATGCCACCATGGTAGGAGACTTGTTCCATCGTGGGCACTTGGAATTCATCAAGAAAGCTAAAAAATTGGGGGATTATCTAATTATTGGTCTGCATCCCGATGATGTTGCTACAATATACAAAAGGAAACCAATAATGAACTTTTCTGATAGAAAAAAGATAATAGAGTCAATAAGAGAAGTTGATAAAGTTGTTGAGGATTGTATGAATTACAGAAGACCAACAATGTTTGAAAATTTAAAGAAATATAATGTAGATATACTTGTTCATGGAGATGACTGGTTGCCCCCTTTATATCAAGAAGCAAAAGAGAAGAAATTATGTAAAGTAGTTCAGGTAAAACATTATCCCTACATTTCCACTACAAAATTATTAAAAGAAATCCGACAAACAAAGAATTTAAAATATCTGTTAAAGAAAAAGAAAAAACTCGTCTTGGTTTCAGCAGGTGATTCAATAACGGCAAAACTGATAGAAGAGGCAAATTTTGATGGAATCTGGATTTCTGGTTTTGAAGCTTCTGCAAGATTGGGATTAACTGACAATGGAGTTATTACCATGACTGAAATGTTAAATGTAGCAAAACCCATTGTTGATGCCACTTCTCTTCCTGTTATTGTTGATGTTGATAATGGGTATGGAGGAATACATAATTTTATTAGATGTGTTAGAGAATTTGAGAGGATTGGGGTTAGCGGTGTATGCGTTGAGGATAATATATTCCCTAAACAAAACTCATTATGGGGTGGGAAAATCCCTTTATTACCTATGGAAGAGCATGGGATGAAGATAAAGGCAGGTAAAGATCATCAGAAAACTAAAGAGTTTGTAATCATCGCAAGGACGGAGGCATTAATAAGGGGCTATGGAATGAAAGAGGCCATTAAAAGGGGGGAATATTATGCAAAATGTGGTGCAGATATGATTTTAATTCATAGCCGTGAGCCAACCGGTAGAGAAGCCTTGGAAATACCAAAACATTGGAAATTAAAAACACCACTAATTATCGTGCCAACAAAATTTCCTCAAATAACCAACAAGGAGTTATTTGATGCTGGCTTTTCTATATCTATCTTAGCAAATCAAACTGAGCGAGTGAAAATAAAGGCTATTAGAAATGCATTGAAAATTATGAAAGAGAATGACTCGGTAGAACCTATAGAGAAGAAATTATCTGCAAATTTAGATGATATGAGAAAACTCACTCCCATTACAGAAATGGAAGAAATTGAACAGAAGTACAGGATTAAGAATGAGCAAAAAACATGATTTTATAGTGGGAATTCCTTGTTCACAGTTAAAGGATTTTACCAGCAAAATAAAGGATTATATTCCCTGTACTAGAGAGGATGAAGCAATAGCTTTAGCTGTTGGAGCCTATTTTGTTGGTAAAAAACCCTTGGTTTTTCTTCAAAATAGCGGATTGGGAAATGCGGTAGATATAATTACTTCTTTATTAAAGCCCTATGACATCAAAATAGACCTGTTAATCAGCGTCAGAAATAAACCAGAGCATCATGCATTTATGGGAAAGATAACTAAAAAGTTATTAAAGTTATTAGAGTATGATAATTATAAGCTAATTATCCAGAAATGAAGAGAATTGAAGCTATTGAAGAGATAATGAGAAAAGTAAAAAGCGATGAGATAGTGATATCCTCAACCGGAATGATTTCAAGGGAGGTTCATATGGTAAAAGATAGACCATTAAACTTTTATATGGAGGGTAGTATGGGTTGTGAGTTAGCAATAGGGCTTGGGATAGCCATAAATTCAAATTACAAAGTAACGGTTATCTCAGGAGATGCTTCTTCATTAATGTCTCTTGGTACATTAGTATTACATAAAAAAATGAATCCAAAAAACTTAAGACATTATATATTAGATAATGGAGTTCATTCCTCCACCGGAGGGCAACCAACCTGTTCTGATGTTATTGATTTTGAAAAACTTGCTCCCAACACAAAAGTGATAAAAGTGGATAAAGAAAAAGGGGATGCTCCAAGGATACCATTATCTCCAAAACAGATAAAAGATCGTTTTCTTAAGGCGATAAAGCAAGGACAAAGTAATTCCTCAAATAATCCCTTAACCTAAAATCCCCTCAATATTATACTGCCTCTCCTCCTGGTAATAAACCCT
>CAZQER010000060.1:0-6413 GCA_964592095.1 uncultured archaeon | reverse complement strand
AATATTTCCAGAAGGGGTTGTTCTTTTTAAATAAAATTTTATAATTTATAATAATTAATAAAGGGGCATTGTTTTCAGGCTTTTCCAGCCCTTACAGCCAGGAAAAGTCTTCTTTGATAAAAATATTAAAATGGTCTGGAAAAGGAAGAATGCCCTCTGGATTTTACCCTTTTTGATTATTTTTTTATTAACCCTTGATTTCTGGAACTGGAACAATGCATTACCGTTAATCTTTGGCATGCCGTACTGGATTGTCTATTTTATTGTGATAATATTGATGCTCTCCTTATACTATTGCTGGATTTCATGGTATGTATGGGGGGAATGAAATGGAACTTGTATTAATATTGCTCTATTTTATAGTATTGATAGTTATTGGGATAATTGCAAATAAGAGGACAAAAAAGAATCCAGAGGACTATTTTCTTGCTAATAGAACATTTGGTCCATTTGTTTTATTTTTTACATTAGCAGCCACAAATTTTTCAGCATTTACATTCTTGGGATTTGCTGGAGCAGCATATAAGTATGGGTTTGGACAGTATGGAATAATGGGTGTTGGAACTGCACTGATGCCAATAATGTTCTTTATTATTGGAAGAAAGATATGGAAGATTGGTAAAAAATATGGATATATAACGCCTCCTGAGATTGTAGGTGAAAGGACTAAAAGTTATTCATTAAGGCTTTTGTTCATGTTTATTATGGTCATTTATACAATACCGTATCTTGCTATTCAGGCAATAGGGGCAGGGATATTGCTGAGTACAGTAGCAAACATATCTATTAAGATAGGTGCATCAATAACCATGATGGTTATAGTCTTGTATGTGGCAATGGGTGGTATGAGGGGTAGTAGCTGGACGGATGTGATTCAAGGGCTGATTATGATAATTGCAATGATTCTTGCATTATTATTTGTCTCCCAAGGTTTGGGTGGTTTTGAGAATGCAAATATAGATGCATTTGAGAGGAATCCTCAATTATTTGCAAGACCGGGTGGAAATGGATATTTTACATTCGAGATATGGTTTTCATTTATGCTTCTATGGATTTTTGTTGACCCGATGTTTCCACAATTTTTCAGTAGATTTTATACCGCAAGGAGTGAAAAATCTTTAAAATATTCAATGATACTCTATCCATTACTGATATCGTTTCTTTTTCTTGTTCCAGTTCTGATTGGGGTATGGGCTACCGCCACTGATTTAGATGTTCCACCCGATATGATACTGCCAATGATGGTTAAGAATTATGCTCCGAATTGGGTTTTTACAATTGTTATGATAGGTGCAATAGCTGCTTTGATGTCTACTGCAGACTCACAACTCCTTTCACTCTCTACAATGCTTATAAGGGATTTAAAGATAAGGAATGAGATATTTTTTAGTAAAATAATTACGATTTTGCTTGGGATTTTTGCAATAATATTTGTTCTGTTTTTTGACCCTTCTAAGGGGATTTTTTCAACCCTTGTTAAAACTACATTTTCGGGTTTGGTAGTTTTGTTTCCGACAACATTTGCAGTTCTTTATTTTAAAAGAATTAGTAAATGGGCGTGTATATTCTCTATCATCTTCGGTGAATTATCAATTATTATCTTCAGAATGGGCATACTACCAACTTTTGGATTTCTTGATGGAATTTTGGCGTTTTTTATAGCATTTATGGTTTTAATTATGATTAACATATCTAATAATTATTAATATTTCTATTTCTACAAGGAGAAATGAATAATAATGAAATTATAAATCCCATCTGGGATGAAGGGATAATATTAAAGAAATCTGATGGGGGAAATCTTGTCTTAATTATAGAATTTGCAGGTGTTTTATTGATTCCTCTTCTGGGTTTATTTATAGTTGTAATGGAACCATCAGTTGCCTCATCCATTCTATTTTTATTTACCATACTTATCTCGTATGAGATAGTAATGTCGTTGGGGAAAAAGAATTTTAGGGTATGTAAGGAGGGTCTGGAGGTTAATGAAAAACTAAAAGTGCTTCCTGGGGGGGCGATTTGTATAATTCTTAATGAACCAACCTTTATAAATTGGGATGATATTGATAGAATCAAGGTGTATCAGCCAAAAAGAGATGTAATGAAACCATCTATAAGAGATACACTCAGCAATATGAGTATGATTTTATGTATATTAGATAACGATTTTGATTCATTTTTTCATTTGGTAACAAAGGATGGTAATATTTACAGAGGAAGATTAAAAAATAAGAAATCTGTTATAAATTTTAAAAATGCGCTAAGGAGTGTCAATTTTAATAGAGTAATTATCAATCATTAAGAAATTAATCATTTCATTGAGAATCATCAATTATAGATTTTACCATTTTTAGAGCCTCTCTAAATGGTATTCTGTATTTAATACAGATTCTCCTTAAATCATCAAATTCCGGTTTCATATTGTATTTAGATTTTTTGACCCTTATTCTCTCAATATTTCCAAAGATCTTGATTTCCTTCTCCACTATCTCTCTTTTTGTTTCATATCTCTCTATTGCCGGAATTACCCTCACACCCAATGTCCCTGTTTCCTCCATAAGTATCTTAGAGAATTTCTCTGCGTCCCCCTCCTTACTTATGATTCTGATGAGAAAACCATATCTGCCTTTTTTCATTAATGTTGATATAATCTGAATATCTAATGCATCTTCATTCATTACCCTTTCTGTAAGATAGGAAAGCATCTCTGGTGTGCAGTCATCCACATTTGTTTCCAATATAACATACCTTTCAGCCATTTTGGTTCATTATCTTCAGAATCTTAAACGCAAACACTGCAGCACCATAGCCATTATCTATATTCACAACTGCCAGTGGTGTGCATGAATTAAGCATCGTATTTAAGGCTGCAAATCCACCCCCCCCTGTTCCATAACCAATGGATGTCGGAACAGCAATTACTATCTTATCTGTCAGACCAGAAACAACTGATGGTAATGCGCCCTCCATTCCCGCTATAACAATTATTATCTTGACATCTGACATTTTTTTAAGTGCTGAGAATACCCTATGAATTCCTGCTATACCAACATCATATTCAGTAACTGTATCACAACCAAGTTCCTCCAGAATCCCCTTTGCCTCTTCAGCCACTGGTATGTCAGAGGTACCTGCAGTAATAATCCCAACCATTCCAATTCTTTTTGTTCTAAAATTCCTTTTTTTGATTGCTAAAATCCTGCCCTTCTCATTATGATTAAAAATAAAATTTTTATCCCTCAGAGATAATCCCAATTTTTTTACCTTTTCATTATCTATTCTGGTTATAATAACCCTTCCCTGTTTGTTAATAAATTCCTTGGATATCTCAATTAATTCCTCAGCACTTTTTTCAGAACCAAAGACTATTTCAGGTACACCACATCTCTTTTCCCTTTCTATATCGGGATTTATGAATTCTGACATTTTTTATGAATCTAACTAAAATATTATCAAATAGATAATTATTTATAAATAAAAAGTAACAATATATTATTATGGCTCGAATAATTGGTATTGTTTCAGGAAAAGGAGGTGTTGGTAAGACAACATTAACCTCTAATCTTGGTGTTGCTCTGGCTCAGGAAGGTGCCAAAGTAGCCATTATGGATGCAAATCTTACTGGAGCTAATTTAGGTCTACATTTTGGATTGATTTCCTATCCTGTTTCAATACACGATGTGATGAAAGATGAGGCTATTCTTACTGATGCGATGTATAAGCATCCAAGTGGTGTGGATATTATCCCTGCATCACTTTCCATTGATGATGTCAATACAGAACCAAAGAATATAAGGGCTGCTATTGATGAACATCTTGGGGATAGGGATTATGTTCTTATAGATTGTGCTACTGGACTGGATAGAGAAACACTTACAGCATTGGATATGTGTGATGAAGTACTTCTTGTGACACATCCAGAACTTCCAACAATATCAGATGCTCTAAGAACAAAGACCATTGCTAAGGAATATGGAAAGAGAGTACTTGGTGTAGTGTTGAACAGGGTTAATAAGAAAGATGAAATGAAGATTGAGAATGTATCATCATTTTTCGATTTACCTGTAATTGCCGCGATACCTGAGGATCCATCAATCAGGAGATCAATAGAAGCAAAGAATCCTGTAATACTAGAAAACCCGAATCACAAGGTAAGTAGAGAGATAATGAGAATAGCATATCACCTATTAGGAAGGGTAAGGAAAAAGGAGAAGGGTTTAATAGATAGAATATTATCATTCCTTAGGTTGTAATATTTTGTATGAAACTAATAAACAAAACAAAGAATTTTGTTATTTCTTATGAAATTTTTATTGCGGAATCATTCATTTCAAGAATGAAGGGTTTGATGCTATCAGACAAAAAAGATTTGGTTCTTGTTTCACCACGAGAGGATATTATAGCATCATGTATACACATGTCTTTTATGCTGTATCCAATAGATGTTATATGGCTTGATTCCACAAAGAAGGTTGTGGATTTAAAAAGAAGAGTATTACCCTTTAACCCATTAAATCCAAAAACATGGAGAATATACAAACCAAGAAAAAGGGCAAAATATGTCATTGAATTGGGAAATGGGGATGTAAAAAATACGGAGATAGGAGATAGTATAGAATTTAGAATTTAATTGATACAACACTACTTTTTGTATCTGATTCCCAAAATTATCGCAACTCCAATTATAATTGACGAAAATATTATTGCACTGGAAATTATTATTGCTGGTGTTATATAATCACACCTATAAGGTTTGTATTCATATTTATATATAATCGTGGTTGTTTGATTCATCAGAGTTGTTGTTGTCTCAGATGTTGTTGTGGTTGATGATGTTGTAGTGGTTATTGTGGTTGAGGTTATGTTGGTTAAATTGGCTAATGATGATGTTGTATTTATTTTCTTTGTTTTTATAAATTTTTCGTCTGAACCAAAAGCATATATACTGCCATTTTCTGTACCTATAAGAATTTCAAGTTTTCCATCATTATCTAAATCAGCAACAGCAGGTGCTGTATTTAAAAAACTGTCAAGTCTGTAACTCCATTGTCTGTATCCCTCATGACTTAGGATGTAGAAATTTCTATCTCTTGATGCAAATATTATTTCAAAAAATCCGTCTCCATCCAAATCAGCTACGGCTGGTGGTGTAGTCTGTGGAATTGAATACTTCCATATTATATCGCCCGATAAATTTAAAAGATACAGAATCTCACCCGATTTCTCCACACCCCTCACAGAGCAGACTGGAACTCCACTAATACTGGCTCTGTTTTCCCATATAACTATCTCCAGTTTACCATCATTGTTTACATCACAAACTGCAGGCAGGGAATAGCTGTAGGATTCCCCCGTACTTGGACCTGGAATCCTTCTTCCCATTGCCAGTACATAACCGGTATTGGATTCAACAATACTGATTCCCCTGTTGTTTAGATATCTCTCAGATACATTGATTTTATCCCCACGATAGTTTAAGACATATTTGCCTATTATTATCTCCCTATCCATACTGCTGTCTATATTGGCGATTGTTACAGGTGATGATACCGATAACTGATAGTATTTATGTTCCCATAAAGGCTCACCTCTTTCATTTAATACATAGACGCTCTTATCCCCGGAAACAAATACTATTTCTACCCTGCCATCAAGATTCAGGTCACCTACCGCAGGTGTTGAGGATATTCCTGTATTTGACTTATATACCCATAATCTTTTTCCAGTATAATTTATAACATATAGATTTCCATCAGCAGAACCAAATATTACCTCCCTCTTTCCGTCATTATTTATATCCTCAACTACTGGTGATGTTACAGACCTGTTTGCTTTAAATTTCCATAACAGTTCAATATCTCTCAGATGTAAACTTGAGTTCACAGCGATACATCCCATATGTCCAGAATCATGTTGAAACATAGGCCATGATGATGCACCTGAATAAAATACGAGATGTAGTGTTAAAAACAATAAAAGTATTGCCCTTCCTTTCATATTATCAATTATGGTTTTATTTTTTAATATTAGAGATAAATCTTGTATATAAAAGATACACCATTGTCATAAATACGATTAGTAAAGTTTGAGGTATCATATTTTATAGTAAAATCATCGGGTGCTGGTTTAAATGCATAGTTATATCCCTTTATCCCTGGTATTTCCTCTGTCATCTGTTTTGAAAAGAACAGATAATCCATTTTTTGGTTATTTGACAATATTATCTTATTGAGTGCCATTTTTGCATTATCGCTTTTGTTATTGTAGTATATATCATTCAAACTACTTATTACAGAGGTTAATTTCTGCTCAACCTCATTTATACCCGTAACCCTCAAATGACCATTTCCAACCAAGTCTGCCGATAATCGGAAATCGGTAAATACGGCATTATCCCTTTTGATATTATTTAA
>CAZQER010000059.1:0-6468 GCA_964592095.1 uncultured archaeon | reverse complement strand
CCTGCCTTTATAAGATTCATTATGAATGTCGGCATTGGATAAAAATTATACTCCCTCCCTGAATTTAGGTTGATAATTTTTCCATTTTTGAAGTCTACTTCGAGTTTATCACCATCATTGGCTTCTACAGAACATTCAATAACAGGCAGTCCTATATTTATCGAATTTCTGAAAAATATCCTTGCAAATGATTTTGCTATAATACATGAAATCCCCGCACCAATTAAAGCCATAGGTGCATGTTCTCTTGATGAACCGCATCCGAAGTTCCTTCCAGCCACTATAATATCACCCTTCTTGACATTTGAAGCAAATTCGTCTCTAACCTTTTCAAATGCATGTTTGCCCAATTCCTTCATATCTGCAGTAACAAGATATTCTGCAGGAATTATCTGGTCAGTATCTATATTATCACCAAATCTCCAGACTCTCCCATAAATTTTATTCCGAATAACCATTTTATATCTGTTAGATATTATCAATGAAAGAAAATAATAAATTTGGATAATAGTAATCATATATGTTTTTTCATTAGGGATTCTATATACTCATTCAGTTCTTTAACTCTCTTTATTGCCGGATGTTTTTTACCAAGGAATTTTTCCATCTTCTTTATGGTTATTGAAATGTCAACCTTTCTATCTTCAAGTGTTATGTTATCAGCGTGAGCTACAACCTTCTCTTCAATTGTTTTTGGTAGATAATCCATTGGAGGCAAATTAAGTTGAATTGCCTCATCCTTTGTCAGACCTGCACCTATATGTGTTAAACAGAATCTTGAGTACTTTTTAAGTTCTGGAATCTTATTTAGAATTTCAGCACCTTTAATACCGTGGTCTATTCCATTACTTTTACATCTTCCAATGTCATGTAGAAGCGCACCAATCCTGATGGAGTTTATGTCCAAATCTATGCCCGAGGCCAATAATCTCTCTGCAATCTCAACTGCATTCTTAGAAACAGCCTCAGAATGTTTAATCAACTTCCTATTGCATAGTCTCTTCATTAGTATAATTGCACTCCGTTTTGATGAGGTTGTTGAGGTAGGCAATTTTATTCTTTATTTTATTCAAATTTTCAGAATTATCCTGAACAGAGAATGTCTCATTACACTCTGGACATACAAAGTTCATCTCCATAGCCTCATTTAGAGAGACACGAGAGCAAGAACATGCAAGAATTGTTCCATTTTCTTCCATTTCCAGTTCATTTATAAGCCTGTTTAGTTCCAGATTTAATTGATCTCTTACATACTCCCGAATCTTTTCATCACGTTTTTTCCATGTGTATGTGTACCAGCCAGTTCTCTTATTTTTTGTTCTTTCATATTCTACCAAACCCTCTGCATGCAAATCATTTAGTAGTGTCCTGACTGTAGTCTCCTTCATATTTAACTCGGTTGCGATTTCCTCATCACGCTTTGGTTCAGAGAGTTTGTTTATTATAATAACATGTTCCTGACTCATTGATTTGGCCAAAACATCATTAATTAGCTTTGTGTCCATATCCCTTTGTATATTCATATAACATCATAAACCTCTTCAATAATATCAAAATATTTATATTAAATATATGAATTTGAAAGATAAATATTATCAATATTATCGTGTGTTAAAATGTTTGAGCATTTAAGAGAGATTTCAGAAAGTCTTATAATCTCAAATGGGTTTTTCGGTATCTTTATTTTATCAACACTAGAATCATTTATATTCCCAGTTCCAACCGCCGTAATAATCACCACTGCTACTGCATTAAAATTGAATACAATTTATGTTGTAATTATAGCAACAATAGGCTCTGTTATTGGTGCCATTATTGGTTATTATATAGGCATGAAGGGCGGAAGACCTGTTCTGATTCATCTATTTAATGAAAAAAAGATTAACAGGGTTGAGAATATGTTTGATAGATATGGTGTTTATGCTGTTGGAATCGCCGCCCTTACTCCAATACCATTTAAATTATTTACCATTTCTGCAGGTGTTGGAAGGATGGATATAATACCATTCGTTTTGATATGCATACCAACAAGATTCATGCAGTTTCTTATCTTTGCGCTCTTTGGGAGTTTACTTTCCCAGTTTCTATTTTTTTGAATATCTATCACCGAATCTTTTTACAATAAATGAAAATATTATAAATACACATATGATAATTACAATAATGATTATTATATCATCACCACTCACTATAAAACCTTTTCCAACACTAGGAGTGGTTGAAACAGTTATAGTTCCACTAATAGTGCTTGTTACATTATTTAATATATGATTTGTTGTAGTTGTTGTTTCTGATAACTTTTCATTTATTTTATTTATCAATTTCTTACATTCAAAAATGCCATTGCTGTCATTAATACTTTCATATAACATCAATGCCTTTTCTGCATATTTCTTTGCTAATTTATTGTTATAGTTATAATTACTCAATGCTAAGGCATAGGCATTCTCTGCCTGTTTTAGAATTCTATTTATTCTATTTCTATTTATTCTATTAAGGAGAATATTGGCATTTTTTATACCTTCTGAATCATTAATCTCTTTATATAATTCTATCGCATTTCTTACATACTCTATTGCCTTATTGATGTCAGTTTCAACATATTCTTTTGCACATTCATAATACATCCTCGCAGAGTTATTTTTTATAAATTCAGAAGATATCTCATAGGTATACAAATGCTTCCCATCAGTAACTATCATATCCTCCTGATTATTATTATCTAAATCCACAAAGTAAACCTTGTCTATTTTCTTGATTTCATATTTCCATATTGGCTCAGAAATACCATAGGTTATGGCATATATCCCATTATCAGATAAAACCATTATTTGAGAATAATTGTATGGTTTTATCTGAACTACATCTACATCTCTTATTTTTTCACCCATTGGCATCCTGAATGTCCAATCTGGAGAAACATATCCGTCAAATGGAGCAGTAAATTCCTTTGTCTCTATACCAGTAGACTCATTTGTTTTTTCACTACAACTGCCATCCATCCAATTATATTTTTTATCTATAACATAGAGTTCATTTAATGGTATATATAAAAACATTATCTCTCCCTCACCATCGTTATCAAAATCAAAAATTGCAAAATCATCTATTTTCATAAGTTCATCTGAAGAATATTCATCCTTTCTATAATCACAACCCAGAAATAGACCAAATGTTTCATTTAGATTTCTATCCAACATTAACAAATAGGGTCCAGAATTGAAGATTATCTCCTTCCCCTTTGTAAATTTCAGGAAATCCGATACAATAACATTTCTTATATAATCCCCAAAATCAAATGAACAATCACCATATCTCAGATTATTGATATCAATCTTATCTATCAATTTTCCATTTGTGTCATAAATACCAACACTTGAATTATAAAATGTATCATCTTTAAATACCCAATCAATCTTATGACATTCTAAATACCCACAATCCCATCTCAACACCTCATAACATCCCCAATCACCTATAACACCATATGCATCATAGTCTTTATCCCAGATTACAAGCCCACCAAGGTCCTCTGGTATGTATATGCATTGCTTTTCTGATGGATATGCATATGTTCCATTGCATGATGTGTCATTTCTATCACAGCACGCCTTTGCCTTCTCTGAAGATACACAACAATCCTCATAAAATCTTGGTCTTCCATGATAACTCTTCACCTCTGGTGCACATGCCTCATGATGTCTGCATGTATCAATATCCTTACTCAGATTTGTAACCTCAACCCAATATTTCTCATTACCTGCCTGATCCACAATCTTTTTTACATTTGGTACACAGACATGTTCGTATGTTATTTCGGGAAGTTTTTCTCTGTAGTATATATGGTTTATACCCCCTGTGCCTGTTATTATATATTTCTTCCAGTCATCGTATAGGGTATCAACCCTTATTGCCCTTACCCACCCATCAGTATCAAAGAGTTTTTTAATATTTTTATCATCCAAAACAAAAACACCCCCAAGATTTATTGCGGTTCTATATACGACCCTCTCCTTAAAACCAATGTCTGTTTTATTTATAGCCAGATAACTGATATTCACATCCTTAGTCTCAACCCAACCAACACCTATAAGAATTTCATCAGTATTATCATAATCTATATCCCCAAACCCTATAGCAGAAATAATACCTTTTATATCAAGTGTATAATTTTCTATCAGATTTCCATTATTATCCAAAATAAGGATATTCCTTCCTGCTCCAACAACTATTTCATATCCATCATCCGTTCTATAAAATCCAACAACATTTATATTATTACCAGTATAAAAATCCCATCTATGCTCAAAACCTTCAAATCCAGTAATAGAATCTATAAAAATAAGTAAAAACAAAATTGTCAAAATCCTTCTTTTCATTTTAAATCATAAAGTATTTAGGTCTACCATATATTAATATTTTAACCTTCTATAGATATAGATCCAAGATATGAAATCCACAACTATGAAAACTCACAGCCCATTTATATGATTATCCTCTCTTAATTAACTCTGGTACCACTATCCTCATGAACTCAGTAAAGGTTACCAAGATTATAGGACCCAAAAATAAACCCTTTGCACCAAAGACCGCTGTTCCAAAAACAAATGCAAGTAAAATCAAACCGGTATGAACCCCCCCACTGCATATATACGGCCTTAAAATCTGGTCGGGGATAAAATCAACCACAAATGACATTACTATTACAAAAAGAATTAGAAACCAGAGTGAGCTCATTATTGTACCTGTGAAATATGCCTGTAATCCAAGTAGCAATGCCACTGGAACCCATACAATCTTTATCCCTATACCAGGTAACAGATTAAAAATACCACAGAGTATTGCAATACCAAGAATTATCGCGAGGTTTGAAATCCTCAATTCAGGTGGTGCAATAGCATTTAAAATGATTAATGATATTAATGCAAAGATTGCTGTAATAATCATGGTCATAAAAATACCAACAAAAATTCTATCCAGTGAGTTGTTCAGGTGTGTAATATAATCATCTACAAGTTTCTTATCAGTTTCGGGAATTATATCCATAACCCAATGCTTAAGATTTTCTGCATCCCTTAAAAGATAAAAACTAACAATCAATGCAATGAAAAGTATAAATAAAAACCAGAAAAAACCCTCTGTTATCCTCTTTATAGGTTCAATAATAATTACTTGTAGATCGTTTTTTCTTATCAACTCTAATAAATATCCAAAATCAATACTCTGTAGATTGGTTATAAATTCATTAATCTGAGATGTATATTCTGTGGGCATCAAATCCTTTATTATCTCTACAATTGATGGAAGTCCCTTATATGCAACATCCACTATATAAAAGGTGGCAACAAATGCAGGTATTATAATTAGAGAAAATACTATGAGAAGGGACAAAAAGGAGGATATTCCGCTATGGGTTGTTCTGGTGTCAATACGCCTCTTCACAGGCCTTGTGATATAATATATAAATATTCCATAAACAATTCCCTCAATGAATGGATAACTCATATAAAATAAAACAATGAATATCAGTAAACCAAAAATGCCCCAAAATAATCTCCGATACCTATTTTCCATTATGTTTATATTATGAGTACATATTATAAATTAATATTAAATTAGCATCCTAAAATGGCAATATCAATTTTTGATTAAGCGGTTTATAATTTAAATCATGACTATATATCCAACTATAAATTTCATTAAATAGTCTATTTGATAATCAAATTTTATAATATTTAAATATATATCTGCAAATAGATTCTTATGGACATCAGTAATCTGATTTTATTTTATTTTATATATCTGTTTCAATTAGTAATTGGCTTTTTTATAATATTTATTATTCCCGGTTTTGTATTTACTCTGCTTTTATTCAGCGGGAAGGATATCACATTTTTGGATATTATTGCATCAACAATTGTTTTAAGTGTTGCAATTAACATACTAACAATATTTTCATCAAATACAATTCTAAATATACCAATAAATTATGACACAATAACGACTCAAATTATTATATTATCATTGGTTGTATTTGTTGGATATTTAATCACCATAAAATACAAAAAACACATAAAAATAGAAAAGGGTATAAAGGATTGGCAATTTATTATATTGATTATTACTCTAATAGCAATATTTTTGATAATCTATAATGTTCATAATGATTACAGATTTCCTTTACACACAGATGAATGGCAGGATATTGCAAAGGGAGTATCTATCATAGAGAACGAAAATATCAGATTAATAAATCCCTATCTAAAGGAAAGGCCGTATCAATTTGATATGGAAATTGGTTTCAATCTATTTCTCGCCGAATTCTTTATAGTTACTGGTGTAGATCCTGTACTATTTTATCAATATCTTCCAGCACTTTCTGCAGTCATTTCGTCATTGGTTTTATTTGTGTTTATTTTCAATTTTTTTAATGATTTCTATCCAGCCTTTTTCTCAACAATATTTTTT
>CAZQER010000058.1:0-6616 GCA_964592095.1 uncultured archaeon | reverse complement strand
CTGCATCCACTCCCAAGGGAGAGGCAACTCCATAGCCATCACAATCCTTGTCAATGTAGTAGGCATTGGTACATCCTTTGCCTATTGGATTATAGGATTGGGCACCTGCATATGCACATAGAAGTAATACAAAAATAATAAAAATCCTTTTCATATAATGTAATTTCTTCTCTTTTGTATTTATACTTTTCTATTTCTCTGCGTTGTTGCATAGCTCTACCATCCATCACCCTTTTCTCATTGGGTTGTAAATTACCACAATCCATTCAATATCTTTGACAGACTTTCACCTTTTTCTTCTCATTTGAGCCCTTTAACAGTTTTCCAAGATTTATAGCCAAAACTCTAATTTCCTTCTACGCCTCCATAGGTTGTGTAATCTTATATATTTCTTGCACCAATAACCTTAGCAATTATTCTCAGCAAGACCTCGGACTGTCTCATTGGTAATCGTAGAAAGCACATCTCTGCGTTAGTGTAAAGTACAGTGACAGTTTACTCTTATTACTAATCTCTGATGTTCAAAGCATCAAGTATAATATATTATATATTTAGGATCAAAGAATAACTCTATCTCTTTGACCTTCCCTTCATTATACTCGCTTCAGTTTCTTGTTGCCATGAGGGTATTTTATACCTGTATGTATTTATATTTGTGCAACAACTCAGGTTTTGGTCCTGTCTTATGGATTCAGTAGATAAGAAGATATCTATTTTTATAATGCATCAGTCATCTTATTTATTGTATCTTTTATCTCTTTTTGTAAATCCTCAGAAAGTCCAAAAATATTGACATCCAAGAACCCTCTCACAATCACTGATGTTGCTTCACTTCTGGAAAGACCTCTTGACATAAGATAAACAATTTCCTTTTCGGCTATTTTACCAATTGCTGCCTCATGTGATAAATCTATATCCTTCTTTGAACCTATGAGTTCTGGAATTGCATGTATTGTAGAGGTATCATCCATCAGAAGTCCCTTACATTCAAGATGTCCTTTGGAAGGGGATTTATTTCCATATATACTGCCCCTCACTATTATCTTCGATTTTTCCTTTGCTATTGCTCTTGAAACTATTTCACCTCTGCAGTTTGGTGCATTAAACTCTATTTTTGAACCAACATCAATAAAAGAACCCTTCTGTGCGTAAATGATGCTATTGAACTCGGCAGTAGCATTTATACCATTACATAATGCCCTAGGATACATATCTATATTCATCACGGGATTTAACATAATATAGTTTGATATGAAGGTTGAATTATCTTCCAATAGTGCAACACTTCTTGGTCTTACATCTGCTTTATTACTCCAGTTGTGTATCATTGTAAAATTTATCCTTGCATTCTTTTTAATAAAAAATTCTGAAACGCCAATATGTTGTCCCGACACTGTATCAGGATGTATGGAACATCCAGTGATTATCCTTGCTTCACTTCCCTCCTCTGCAATTATTATATTGTGTACCCTTTGTTCCAGACCTTCCTTGGATATCATAAGACAAGTCTGTAGTGGGAATTCTATCTTTGCATCTGGAAGAATCCTCATAAAATAGCCACCGCCAAACTCATCATCTACCATTTTGGTATATTTATCCTCGTCTACATCTATCAGTTTCCAATAATAATCTCTTAACCAAGGGTATCTTTTTAATGCATCTTTGGTATCCATTATCTCCAATTTTCCCTTAAAATATTCGTTTACCTTTGATAGAACCACTGAATGGTCTATATACAGATATGTTCCTGACCTCTTTATCTCATTACTATCAATACCTACTCTGTATGCTGCCTCCAAGAATTTGTGAGGTAATTCTGTAAGTGAGGAAATTCCCTTAATTTTCTCTTTATTTAACATTCTTCCATCTGATGTCTTAACTGACACTTAACACAACTCCTATACCCATTTTTCAAAATATTTTTATGAATCCTTTCTGGATTTCCACTACACCATATCCTTCCATCCACAACAACATATGCACATTCAGCATTTACATATTCCGATATGTCCCCATGATGGGTTATAATCAAGGCAGATGCATCATTTTCATCAAGATATTTCTGTATCTCTTTACCGATTAATCTTAAACTCTCCACATCCACCCCCGAATCTGGTTCGTCAAGAAGAAGTATTTTTGGTTTCATTGCCAATAACTGAAGTATTTCAGCCCTCTTTTTCTCCCCTCCCGAAAAACCCAGATTTACATCCCTATTTATAAATTCCTTCAACTCAAATTTTTCTATTAATCTTAACTCCTCTTCACTCAATTCATCATCTGGTCTTTTTCCACTACAGATTTTTATCATATCACCTAATTTGACACCAACAATTTCGGGAGGTGCCTGAAATCCAATTCCTAAACCGAGTTTTACCCTTTTATCTACATCCATTGATGTTATATTTTTACCATTGAGTATTATCTCACCATCAACCACCTCGTATTCCGGAATGCCTGCAATTGTCATTAATAATGTTGTTTTTCCAGAACCATTTGGACCAAAAAATAGAACTGTCTCTCCCTTGTGTACGGATAGATTTATATCCTGAAGTATTCTCTTACCATTTATTTCAACTGAAATATTTTTTATTTCAAGTATATTCATCCTTTTTCTAAATAATATCGATTCTTCTTCTATGAGATTTTTTGGGGAGTATTATTTCAAGAACACCCTTACTAAATCTTGATTTGACATTTTCTATGTCAACCTGAGATGGTAGTTCTATAACCTTTCTAAAGAATGAAAAAGAAACTCCTCTCTGCATAGTTCCCCATCTCTCAAAACGATATTTTTTTCTCATCTTTGCATTTATTTCCAATGTATTTTCTGTTGCATATACCTCTATATCATTCTTCTCAACCGATGGTAAATCAGCAGTAATAATTATCTCGTTACCATATTCCTTAATTTCAATCAATGGTTCTAAAAAGCCACCCGGGTCCCAACTGAAACTCCATCTCTTCATCGTTTTATTTTTATTATCTCTATTTAATTTCTATTTTTAAACTAAATTATCTATTTATCTATTAATTATCTATACATCATTGGCATCTCATGCTCTTGTATCTTCTGCATTTCTTTCAATGCGGTTTCTGTTCTTTTCATCAAGTCTCTTGACTTGATCTTTATCTCTTCTCCCTTCTCAATAAGCTCCTTTACATCTATATTAAGATTTAAAATTTTATTCAATAGTTTTATTATTATTGCAGCAGACTCGGGATCGGGATATGTGGCATGAGATTCAGCCATGAGATATATTGAATTTATGCCATTTTTCATGCACTCATATATTAGAACTGCATATGGACCGACAATTATACCCTCTTCAAATCCCTCAACATTATTCTCCTTTAGTATCTTATCGGTATATTCATTTATACTTATCCCATAAACCTTTGGTTTTTCTATCTCCAATCTCCTTGGATGTGGAATTCCTCCTAAGGATATCACAAGATCAACATTTTTTGATTTGAACCATTTCACCAATTTTCTTGAAATGCTATATAATAGTGAGGGCTTTATAGGTATCTCAGAAACGACAAAAATCAGTTTTTTATTACCATAGATTCTCATTGGCGAAACTGGTCTGCCATTGTGTATTACCGTTACTGGAGGGAAATCATCTGATTCTATATATGCAACCTCTCTTAGATTCATTTGATATATCATATGATATGTGGCAATAGTACCGACCAGACCTATATCTGGAAATCCAATAATCACAGTTGGATTTTCAAACTCGATTCTCTCCCTTTCAATTATTTTAATATCACTTTGCATCTTTGTTTAAATATTTTAATTATTTTAATTTATTATATCAAGCAGTTTTTTATGAAGCCTTCCATTTGAGGCAAGAATACTATTGTGAGTAATATCAAACTCATTTCCGGAAAAGTCTGTTACCATTCCACCTGCTTCTCTTACCAATAAAGTTCCTGCAGCCACATCCCATGGATTTATATTTATCATCATAAATGAATCTACTCTACCACATGCGGTATAACTCAACTCCAGAGCGCCAGCACCTATTTGTCTCACCTTTGGATTGAGAAGTTTTAATCTCTTCCATATTTCAGCCATCCTTAATGTAGATAATTCATCACTTGCATGACAGAATGTATGAACGGATTCCCTTATATCATCTTTATCAGAAACGGTAATATTTTTATCATTTAAATATGCTCCCTTCCCACTTTCTGCATAAAACATTTCATCCTGAAAGGGATAATAGACTATACCAACAATGGGTTTGCTTTTATATGTCAGGGCTATTGATATATCAAAGAATGGATTCTTTATGCTATAATTTGTAGTTCCATCCAATGGGTCAACAACCCAGAGATATTCAGAATCTTCCAAATTTCTCTTTCCCGTATTGGATTCCTCTGATAGTATTGAAAACTCTGGAAATTTCTCACTCAGCACTGATATGATAAATCTCTCGGATTCAATATCTGCGTTGGTAACTATTGTACCATCTTTCTTATAATTAACTGTGATATCCCCGTAGTTATCCATGAGTATCTCTCCAGCCCTCTTTGCGATATCAATAGCAGTTTTTAATTCCTCAGATTTTTTCATAAGAACCATTAAATATCTTGATTTCGTTAATAAATAAAATTATGATAACTTAAGGCAATAACATAGCATCTTTAACTCCATCTATTACAAACTGTATTGCAATGGCAGATAGCATCAAACCCATGATTCTTACAAATACCCTTGTTCCGGTTTTACCCAGAAATCTAAATATAACATCTGCCCTGGATAGAATGATATATGAGATAACAAAAACGATTACAATGGATGCGAGTAGGATAATCCTATCGGACACTAAACCTGTTGAATTAAATAGAACAATTGATGTCGTTATTGCACCAGGACCTGTTAGGAGGGGTATTGCCAAGGGGGTTATTATGAGATTTTCTTTCTCTTCCGTTTCATCCTCTATATTACTTGAGATTTTTGTTCTGCTCTTCCTACCAAAAAGCATCTCTATGGAAATTATAAATAGCAATATGCCCCCTGCTATCTTGAATGAATGCATATCCACCCTGAGAAAATTGAATATAGATTCTCCAATCAGCGTAAATATTATCAAAACAAGCGTTGCAATAACAACCGCATTCTTTACCATGCTTCTTCTCTCATTATGGGGAAATCTCTCCAGTAGAGACAGAAATACAGGCACATTACCAATAGGGTCTATAATAATAAACAATGCAACCAAGCACCTTATCGCAAATATATGATTAAAATCCATTTACAATTATTTACTAAAAAATATAAAAATTAAAAATATAAGAACAAGGAAGAGCAATTCCTGCCCTTCTATCCAGAGATGGTATCAGGCGATAATAATAAACATAAGATTAAAATATAATATTTATAATATTTATTTTATATTCTCCATAACATTTTAATCTGTCCTAAATGATTCTTTACTATCTCCATACGGATCTTTCCCATTGCCTTCAGTTTATAGCAATGCGTATTGGCAGTGGACCACGAAATATTTATCCTCTTCCCTATCTGATATGTGCTAAGTGGTTTTTTACTATTTTTCAGTGTGTTTACTATCAACCTATCCACAGCTGATAAATGACCATCTTTCATTCTTCATACCTTATTATCTACTTATCATTTATGATATATGAAAGTTATAAATATTGGCAATTATATTTAAATAAATAAAATAAAATATAAATAATTTTTGTATTTACACACTGCTTGCAATCGCCGTTATATACCCTGTATTGGAGCTTCCTTCATATATTCCAAAAGGCACAAACACCTTAATCTTCATATAGAAGGACTCTCCTGGAGTCAAAGATCCCTTTGATGCCGAATCCCATGCATACACTGAATTTGAACATGCATCAAATGGTCTATCGGCATTCCATCTTGAGAAAAACACCTGCTGACAATCGGCTGTTACTGCAACACAATATCCACTGAACGGTCCTGAATTGATATCTGCATAACCCCAACTACCTGGAACATCTGGGTGTGCCTGTAATGTATATGAATACACCTCACCACTCTGGAAGTTAACAGTTCCAGTTGATGTCTTTGAATGAGATTTATTACCTATATACAATTTAGCACTTCCATTACACTGTCCTGAGGCTGACTTGTTAATCATCCAGAAGTATTCATTACTTGCGTTATGAATTCTTCCATAAACAAACTGACTGGTATCTGGCGGCATATTTCCATTAGGGTCCGTTAAATAAACCAAAACCTGAGTTGCATTATACTCAACCCTGTTGATGAATTGATAGTTATCGCTTGTCTCATTTGCTAAAACCACATAGTTCCCTGAGTTTGTGTTTGCATTACTACCGACACCAAATGGGCTTGAGGTCGGATATGTAGCATTGAACCATACATGCGTTATATTCCGAGAACCTATATTCTCCACTTGAAGTGCATAGAAATGATTCACCTCACTGTTATTATCTCCTACACCACCTGGATCTACTCCGGTCCATGTAAATGTTGCTGGGGTTATATCCACCGCCACTAAACCATTTACATTCACAGATACATTAGCACTCTCACTATCATTTATGGTCAGATTTCCCCCGAGCTGTGCACTTACAGAACTACTAA
>CAZQER010000057.1:0-6729 GCA_964592095.1 uncultured archaeon | reverse complement strand
TACTTAAAATGGTTAAAGTTACGGATTAAATGTATCAGATGAACAGGAAGATATCCATAATAATCCTTCTGTTAATAAACGCAATAGTAATCCTAAATGCATCAAACACAGATTTATCACTATCAAAATAAGCATTATAGCACCCGAAAATGCAGATGTTAACCTCTCTATAATCACACTTTTAAATAAGACGGAGTCATTCTATCTGAAGGAAATTATTAAATCTCACTCATACATCTTAATAGACCATAATCTCAATTTCAACATTTCCCCCTCTCTTCAATTCATCGATCAGTTTTCTATCTAAATCCATGGCAGATTTATCAGCATTTATTGCTAATGTTCTATTGCAAATAAAATTGCTCTTTCTTATTACCATGTCCGTTGGATGATTTAAAATTAGAGAATTATGACCTTTAGCGATTACCTTATCTTTGATATTATTGCACTTTATTAAAATCTCAATTGTTGAATTCTCTCTCTTCAATTTTTTTATAAAATTATCTGAAAAATCAGAGAAGCATTTATCAGAATCAATTGCTATTATACAGTCTCCTCTTAATGTAAGGTAAGATTCTTTTGTAATTTCAAATGTTGTTCTGTGTTTTGCAGTTATATTTTTATGCCCCCTTGCATTTATCCTTTCAGTAATCATTCTTCACCCTTTATTTCTTTCAAAATGTTCATCTCACTTATCTTTAATCCAAAATTTTTGAAGTAGTTGCATATGTTCCTTACATCCCTCTGCAGAAATTCCTCCGCATTGGGATGGTCTATTAATACACCTGTAGAAAGGTCTATAATTACTGGCTTTCCTGCATTCAAAATGTTGTATTCAGATAAATCAGCATGAACAATACCTTTTTTGTACATATTTTTCATATACTGTATTATAGTATCAAAATATTTCTTTGGATTATCCGGTGGTAAATCCTTCATTCTTGGTGCAGGAATACCATTTTTACCTATAAATTCCATCACCAAGATGTTCTTATATACTCCAAATGGTTTTGGACAATCTATAACATCACAAACCCTTGAAAGATTCTTGAATTCCTTCTGTGCCCAGTTATAGATTAATTGTCTTCTATTTCTCCATGCCTTGAATCTTTTGTCTCCGAGAATATATTTCTCCATGTTTTTGAATTCTGATGCATCTACTGCGTATATCTTTATTGCAATTTCTTTACCCTTCATATAACCATGATACACATTGGCCTCCTTTCCAGTGGAGATTATGGATTTAATCTCATCAATAATCCCCTTCGTATTGAGTCTCTGTAGTGATAAAATTGTTGATTTATCAAACACACCATCAGATATCTTCCTCAATTCATATTCACTTCGTCTCATTTTCAAAATTAGAAATGGAGTTTATGTTTATCTATTCTCAACAAGCTTTTTTAGAAATCCTTTTTTTTCTAACCACTCCACTTGACCCGAGGTATATCTCCACAATATATCCCCCCTTTCATTTTCTTGTACACTCCACGGTTCCACTAAAACTATAGAACCTTCATTAATCCATATTCTTTTTCTAACCTTTCCTGGAATTCTACAGAGCCGTGTATGTCCATCAGTGCATTTTACCAGCATTCTTCTGTTACCTAACAATTGCTCTACCTCACCCAAAACCTGTCCCTTTCTTGGTATCCTTACTCTTATTACCCCTACATCACCTGAACCCTTCTTGTTTTTGTTTTCTCTTCTTTTGTTTTTCTCCGCCATTTTATTTACTTCATCAATAATTAATAATTCAAGTATAAATTCAAATAATGTAAAATGGAGTTTCCTTGGAAAAAATTACGGAAAAGGAGCATAGATGGTATAGATGATCTATCTTTAGCAATAGTGCAGGATTCTGAAACTAATGAGATTCTTATGGTTGCATTTACAAATGAAGAGGCACTCAATAGGACATTGAATACTGGAGAAATGCATTATTATTCCACCACCAAAAGGAGAATATGGAGAAAGGGTGAATCGTCGGGAAATGTACAGAAGGTGGATGAAATATACATTGACTGCGATGGAGATGCTGTATTATTTAGAGTAAGGCAGAGGGGTGGTGCATGCCATAATGGTTATAAATCATGCTTTTATAGAAAATTTGATATGAATAAGGGAGATTTTATCATAGTGGGTAGGAGGGTCTTTAATCCAGAGAGGATTTACAAAAACAAAAACAAGAAACTCTAATCCTGAGTTTCTATATCATGTCTAAATTTTGCTATAACGGATTGGGGATTATAGTGATATTCCATAAAGATTGGAATTATATCTTCTCTTTTCCTTATACCTTTTTTCACCATATATTCCAGAATCTTGCCCCTAATGAAGATTTCTCTATTTAGTTCCTTCTTTGAGAGACCACACCACTTACATATATCCTCTTTCAGGAGGATTGGATATTCAGTTCTCTTAATCCTGTCTGTTTTGTTATCCCATTTGTAAATCTCACCTATCTGCGCCACATTACCCTCAATACCTATTATTTCGCCAACCTCGGTTATTCTCCTATATAAACCCTTCTTTTTATCATAGTATCTATTCAAAACTACAATCAAATTCAAGAGGGTAATCATCCTTAATGGCACATTCATTGGTTTATTTACTAATCTTGTTATAGTTTCTTTGGAATTATTGGAATGTATGGTACCCATAGAACCATTCAGACCAATATCCATGGCAACAAATAATGGTTCTGCTTCCCTACCCCTTACCTCACCCACGATTACCCTGTCAGGTCTCATTCTAAGGCTATTCTCAACTAACACCTCCATAGTTATTTTCTCACCGTTCTCCTTACTTAGTGATGGAATACCCTCCAAGGAAACATGATTCTTTAGAAAGTCAAAATTCAATTCCAATGTATCCTCTATTGTGATTACCCTCTCATGTTCTGGTATAAACATTGTTAATGCATTAAGGAGTGTTGTTTTACCAGCACCGGAGCCACCGGCAATAAGAATATTACAGGGATGAATGCCAAATCCTTCCACACAGACCCACAAGAATGCAGATAATTCAATTGAGATCGTTTTTTTCATTATAAGGTCAATTATAGTAAATGGAGATTTTCTAAACTTTCTAATTGTAATTGAGGGACCATTGGGTGCAGCAGGAGGTATTGAAATATTTATTCTACTACCATCCATTAGATGTCCATCCAAAATGGGGTTTTCAGTATCTATTTTTCTCTCTACAAAATGTGATGTCTTATCTATAAATTCCATTATAGATTTTCCATCTTCATATTTCAGATTTGTTTTACACATACCATATTTTCTATGAAACACAAATATAGGTTCATTGATACCATTGACCATGATCTCCTCAAGATTATCATCTCTCATTAATGGACCAAGTATTCCATAACCAAAGAACAGGTCATCCATAATCTTATTAATAAGTTCATCCCGATTTTTGGATATTATGCCTTTGTCCTCAAGGTGTTCCTTAATAACCTTTCTTAGAAATCTCTCCTTCTCTTGAACAGACCTTATAACACTTATCTCTCTTGCAATTAACTTATAATCACTAATGAAGGATGTTGGTTCATTTATTATATCCTTCTCATCAGATGAAAACTCTGGCTCCTCTATATAATACAGAGGTATATGACTTTTTGGGTCGCTTATTATCTTTACATTACCGTAGGATTCCAGTTCTCTTTCCATTCTATTACATGCAATAATCTTATTAACTTAACAGTATAAAAATATTAGATAAAGATAAGAAGAAAATCCTGCAGGAATAGAAGGAATTTCTTATCTCTGATATCCAAGATTTCATCATCTTCTTTGATTTCTATTTTTGTTTCATCCCTCAGATTTTTACCAAACCCTCTCCTTTCCTCAATTATAATTTTCAGAAGTTCATCTACATCAGTTATCTCTCTTTTTACATCGGCAACCCATCTACCATCATCCAAATATGTCCTGTTTTTATATTTTTTTAGGAATCTGTTCTGATCAATCTTATCTTTATCTACCGGTGGACCCCTTCTTCTTTCTGTCATTGGTAATTTCCATACCTCCATCTCAAAAAGCAAAATGGAAAGATTTTTCTCATCCGTCCAGAAATCTGACTTCATAATCCTGAAACCCTTCTTCTTTATGGAATTACCCACAGACCTTATTGTCTTTCTTAACTGTGAATACAAACTATTGATGTTTATCTTTGGATGGATAAATTTTAATAGAATAAATTTTGTCCCTCTTGATAACATTGCCCTCTTTATTTCTTCAATAGAAGGGGGCTTCCTCTCTGGTGGAAAGAAAAAATTCCTGTTCGGGTTTTTTAAAAATTCATCCGCCTTTATCTTAAATTTACCTACGCTCTGTCTTGAAACTGCTGCTGCAGCATTTCTGTATCTGTCAACGGGGTCTATAATAATCAAATTAGCATCTGGAAATAAATGTTTTATCCCTTTGTTTTTATTCCATAAATTCTCAGGGTCAATTATCTCACCAAATCTCCAGTCTTTTGCCGCCTCAAGAACATTCTTGAATGAACCATAGTTTATTACAAGAAGTTCTATTAAATATCCCGAAAATCCTTCTATCTTTGCCTCTGCTCCATACACCCCAATCCCCTTCATAAACTGCTTTAGTAGCAGTATTTGATCTCTTAGTTTCTTATTTTGCCTTAATTTCCTTTTTATATATTCTGTATGATGGGGAGTTCTATCCACTGCCGATTTGACCTTCTTTGTTTTATAACAGGGAACTATCTCTATATTATAGCCCTTATAGAAGCCTATTGTATATGGATGCTCCGCATAATCTATTTCATATCTTGCATTAAGTTCTTCAAAGATTTTCCTTCCTATTTCAAGCCCTCTCTTTTCAAGGGCCTCTTTTTTTGTATTCTCATCAAACATGATAAATATATCAATATCCTTATCGCCTTTTAGGTCGGTTTTTTTTGCAACTGAACCAACAAGGATTGGCTCTATCTCAAATCTTTTTAGTCTTTCAATTATCTCCTTTATTATCCTCTCCTCTCTCTTTGATTCGTCCTCAGTAGGTCTAATTTCCTTTAAAATTGAATCCAATAATCCTTTCATTATAATTTCATCCTGTTAATCCTATAATATGTTATATCCCCCTCTTCATCAACGATGGCATAAATCATATCCTTGTTCACATTTTGAGATAGTCTAACAGAACGGGCAATATCTGGGAATGAACATCTATATTCCTCTGGAACAACCTGTATTAAGTAATCTGAATGTCCTGATTTTATGGTCTTTCCTTTACTATAAACCCTAAAGTCTGAACCGAACTTCAATCCCGTTCTGACAAGAAAACCCCTTTCTCTTAAATCCTTATAGACAAGGTATTTTGAATAAAAATTTTCCTCTATCTCGTTTCCTTTTTTTATTAAATCCTGAAATTTAAGATTTCTTTTTCCATCACTTACATTCATCTTACCCATCTCCATAAGAAAGAGAGCCTCTATCAATGACAAGTTCTGCCTTGTACCCTCCTCTTCACCAAATCCCTTACTCCTGAGAAAACTCTTCAATTCATTATCTATAACAATTACCTTTGTTCCTGAAATCAGTCCTGTACCCTTTCTAATAACCATTCTGCCTAATAATAATTATATTACATCCAAATAATATCAATATTCTGAATAAAAAAGATGATATCAATTGGTATTGAGGGCACTGCACACACACTTGGAATAGGTATTGTAGATGAAAGTAAAATTTTATCTGATAAAAGGGCAGTATACAAACCAAAAGAAGGCATACATCCAAGAGAGGCATCAAGGTTTATAAGTGAAAATATAAAGAAAACACTTGATGATGCGTTTAACGAGGCAGATATAGGATTTGATGAAATAGATTTAATTTCCTTCTCTCAGGGTCCTGGTCTGGGACCTTGTCTGAGAACCGTTGCTACAGCAGCAAGAACTCTTGCATTGCATTATAAAAAACCAATTATCGGGGTAAATCATTGCATAGCACATATAGAGATAGGAAAATTGCTCTGCGGATTCAAAAATCCATTGGTTCTGTATGTCTCTGGAGGAAACACACAACTTCTAAAACTGGAGAATGGCAGGTATAGAATATTTGGTGAAACATTAGATATTGGTATAGGAAATATGTTGGATAAATTTGGGAGAACGGTAGGTATAAAAAATCCATCTGGACCAGAAATAGAGGAATTGGCCAATAGAGGGAATAAGTTTATTGAACTCCCATATGTGGTAAAGGGAACTGATCTATCATTTTCTGGAATACTTACAAATATAGAACAAAAATTCAGATCAGGGGGATACGGGTTGGAGGATTTGTGTTACTCACTCCAAGAAACTGCTTTTGCTATGCTAACTGAAGTAACAGAAAGGGCATTAGCACATCTAAAAGCAAAAGAGGTTCTTTTAGTCGGAGGTGTTGGAAATAATAGAAGATTACAGGAAATGCTACGCATTATGTCAGAGGAACACAATGTAAGATTCTGTGCTCCTAAGGGATACTGCAGTGATAATGGAGTTATGATTGCTATAACAGGTCTCTTGATGTATAAGGCAGGCGTTAGAATGAGTATTGAAGATACTGTAGTAAATCAGAGATATAGAACAGATGATGTAGAGATCGTATGGTAGAAATACACATTGAAAATTATAAAGACAGAACAATAAACTTTTAACTTTTTACTGCTTTGTTAAATAATTCAATCAGCAATATCCCAACAACGCTAGCTTATTGAC
>CAZQER010000056.1:0-6834 GCA_964592095.1 uncultured archaeon | reverse complement strand
GTATGTTAGATTTTTTACGCTAGAAATCCTAAAGGATTTCTACATAGCTTAAATTATGAACATTCCTTTTTTCAAATAACCAGAACACGAAACTCAAAAGTATTATTATTCCCACATATCCAAACCCCTCTGTTCTCGTTAGGTAACATAGTCCCAAAAAAATACCCGTTATTAGATATAAAAATTTTGTTTCTTTTATCAAACCCAAGTATCCAAAAAACACACCACATGTTAAGAAGAACAGATAGGTAGACTCTGATGATACAGTAGCTGAATAATCAACCAACCAGAAATAGAAAACCAAAAAGATTGATGCTATATACCCAATTGTTTTATTATATAATTCTCTTCCAAGAAAGAACACTGGGAAAACAAGAAAACTTCCAAATATTACGGAAATTAATCTTGCAGCAAATTCAAGATTTTGAATAAATAGTGAAAATAAGCCTATCATTAAAGGGTACATTGGCATATTGAGTAAATTAAAAGTATCATTGTAACCTACAAATCCCTTTCCAGATATCAGATTGATTCCTAAGATTATGTAAAAGTCCAACTCCACAACATCATGCAGGGTTGTAAAATATAATCTAATAATAAATGCAATTAGAGCAAGTAAGATTAATTTGGAATGCTCCATTCTGATTTTTAAAGGTATTGATATATTAAATTAAATATAATTAAACTAAAATGGATATAAAAATAGTTGATATTGAAAAGCCATCTGAATTGAATGTGATTATTGGGCAGACCCACTTTATAAAGACCGTTGAGGATTTGTATGAAATTCTTGTAACATCCATCCCCGGAATCAAATTTGGACTGGCATTTTGTGAGGCGTCTGGGGATAGACTCATCAGAACAGATGGGACTGATGAGGAGTTGATTAAATTAGCAGCAAAAAATGCAGAAAAGATAGGTGCTGGACATTCCTTTATAATACTCCTAAAGGACTGCTTCCCAATTAATGTTCTGAATCAGATAAAGGGTTGTCCTGAAGTCTGTAATATATTCTGTGCAACTGCAAATCCATTACAGATAGTTATTGTAGAAACCGAGAAGGGAAGAGGTATCTTAGGAGTAATAGATGGTGAAACTCCTGTGGGAATTGAAAAAATGAATGATGTACAACGGAGAAAAGAATTTTTAAGGAAGATAGGGTATAAGAGATAATATTTATATTAAAAACATGCCCTGCACTTTTTCCTTAAAATCTTGGGTAAAGGGAAAACTATTTATCTCATAAAACAATATTATTTAATTGGTGATTGTATGGAAAAAAATCTGGATAGATATGTAGTCCATGTAATTGCTAGTGATGAATGCCCGAAGGTTAATATTTTCAGACTGGATGAAGAGAGTAATGAGGAATTAATAGCAAGTTATAGTGATGCGTCAGAGATATTGGATGAGATGGGTGAGGTAATCCTTGTTGACAGCAGGGTTTTTCATAGTTATCAGAATGAATAGGAAATTGGAATTCAAAAATTTGTCATTCAGTTGTTGATTTTTATAGTTTTATAGATTTGTTTTTCTTTCTCTTTATCTCATCTCGCTTCAAGTGTTTCCTTGACCCGGTGAAGAAGTAATGTTGAAATAGAGGCAAGAATGGCTGCAAAAATAAAGGTTGTTTCCCATGATATTGTCTCCCAGAGGAGTCCGGCAATTATTGATGCGGGAAGTGCAAGAAACCCAGTAACCATCCGATAAGCACCCAAGGTGGATGCCCTGTATCTCTTTTCAGATAATTCTGATATAAATGTTCTCTGGACCGTTTCAAGTGAACCCTTATGAAGCCCATACAATATAAAAACAAGGATTACCGAGATTAGTGAATTAATTAGTGTTATAATACACATACATACGAAAAGTAAATATGAAATCTGCATAGTTATTTTTCTTCCAATTCTATCGGCAAGTTTACCAAATGGAATAGAACTCAGAGATGCAAAAAGTGTAAATAATAGATACAATGCGGGAACAAAAACCTTTTCAATTCTACTGTTGTTGGCATATATGATAAGAAATGAATAACTGAATGATGCCAATGCAAATATTGAACCTGAAAGAAGAAAAAGTCTAAAGTTTTTTGATAGATTATTAAGCGATATTCCCTTATATATTTTCTTATATCTCTTCTCCTTTATGAATATGTAAATTAGTATGGTACTTATAATGGATGGAAAGGCAGCAATTAATATTATATTCCTAATATCTATGAAATGTATAAGAACCAGTGTGATAAATACCCCTGCGAATGCACCTGCATTATCCATCATTCTAAGGAAACCAAAACTATATCCTCTCTCCCTCATTTCTACGGAATCTGCTATCATTGCATCTCTTGGAGACCCCCGTATCTTTCCAAATCTATCCAGAATCTTTAAAGGAACAAGATAAATCCAAGAAGTGGATAGAGAATATCCTATTCTTGATAGACTACCCATGAGATATCCTGTCCAGACAAAAACCTTTCTTCTCCTGAGTTTATCCGATATATATCCCGAGACTGCCTGTGATATGGATACAATTGCCTCCCCCATACCGTCAATCAGACCAAGAATACTCATGTTAGCACCAAGAGATACAACAAATAATGGCCAGATTGGAGCAATCATATCTGAGCCAACATCATTCAAAAAGGATGCAACTCCAAAAACCTTAACAATATTTTTTTTATTTTTATTAGCCATTTATCTATACAGTTTTATTTTTGTCCCTTCTCTTTACTCTTTGACACTCTTAAATTCTTTGAGAATTTTACCTTGTACTCTCCTGAAACTGGTGTCATGTTTATTGTATGCCTCTCGCCACAGATTGGACATCTAACATCCTGTCTTATTGAGGGTATATATACTCTATGATCAAACTCCTTTATACATTTCATGCATTTAAAGACATATTTCTTATAAAACATGGGAATTTCTTTCTCATGGGTAACACTTATAGACCCCTTATCCTTTCCCTCCAGTCTTTTTAGGTCCTCTTCTATCAAAACTGATTTCGGCAGGTTCTCTATCACTATGGAATCCTCCATGATTTCATCCTTCTTAGTACTTTTCTTAGAAATTTCCTTTTTTGTTTTTGTTCTTCTTTTTGTAACCATTTACACCACCCAAATGGAATGTTATAAATGATTAGTACAAAGTATATAAATCTTGGAGGATATAAATTTTAATATATTATCTTCCATATGATGCAGAATGAGGCTAAAGTCAAGATTTTATGAAATTGAAGCAGATAAACCCGTTGTAATTTTAAATGAAGAAGATGCAAAGGATTTAGGGGTGTTTGTATCCAGCAGGGTTAAGATAAGATACAATGAGCATGAGATAACAGCCATAGTAGATACCACAGAAACCTTTGTGAATGAGGGGGAGATAGGTATACTAAAGGATGTGAATGAGATTCTGAATATAAACGAGAGTGATTTTGTTGAGGTGAGACCTACAAAAAGACCTGTTTCTGTTGAATTTATAAAAAAGAAGTTGGATGGTAAAACACTCAGCGAGTATGAGATTCATTCAATCATTAGTGATATAACAAATAATAATCTTTCAAGTATTGAATTGAGTGCATTTGTTACTGGCGGTTATATAAATGGGTACAATATCGACGAAATAGTTGCTTTAACAACATCAATGGTTAAGACCGGAGAGCAGATTGATTTTGGTGATGAGATTGTTGATAAGCATTGTATTGGAGGTGTAGCAGGCAACAGAACCACATTGATTATAGTACCAATAATAGCAGCAGCAGGTTTGACAATACCGAAGACAAGTTCAAGAGCAATAACCTCACCATCTGGAACAGCAGATACCATGGAGGTGTTGGCGAGTGTCGAATTTACTATAGAGGAGATAAAGGAGATAGTTACATCAACAAATGCATGTATAATATGGGGTGGAGCGGTTAACTTAGCACCTGCAGATGACAAGATTATAAGAGTTGAATATCCGCTTTCATTGGATGCAGAAGGTCACCTTTTGGCTTCTGTTATGGCTAAGAAGATTGCAGTGGGTTCTGATTATGTCTTGATAGATATACCTGTGGGGAAGGGTAGCAAAATGCCAAATGCCTCAAAAGCAAATGAGTTGGCTCATAAATTCATAGAGATAGGCAAAAGACTTGGTGTTTCGGTTGAGTGTCTTATAACTGATGGTAGTTCTCCAATAGGCTCTGGAATAGGTCCTGCATTGGAAGCTAGGGATGTGCTTTATGTATTGGAGAATAAAGGTAAAGGTCCTATTGATTTGATGAATAAATCCATTGATTTGGCAGGAAGTATATTGGAGTTATCAAACAGGGTTGATAAAGGAAAGGGAAGAGATGTTGCAGAGGAAATACTTACATCTGGGAAGGCAATGAAAAAGATGAGGGAGATAATAGAGATACAGGGTGGTGATCCAAATATAAAACCAGAGGATATAGAGATATCGGACAAACAGTATACCATAACGGCCATTAATAAGGGCAAGGTGAGATTTATAGATAATAAACTCATTTCCAGAATTGCAAGGGCCGCTGGTGCTCCAAGAATAAAATCTGCGGGAATATACATGCATGTTGGTGTAGGAGATTCTGTAAAGCCAGGAGACCCTCTGTTTACAATATATGGTGGAGATGAAGGAAAGTTGGATGATGCAATAGGTTTGAGTGAAAAACTAATACCAGTAAGGGTCGGCAGTGTAATCTCAGATATAATGGTGTAACCTTCTTACTTTTAAATTTTTCTTTTTACCTTCTTTGTAGTTTGCAATCTGAGGAATGGAGATATAAGTATTAATGCGGGAAATACCTCAAGTCTTCCTATCCACATCAACATGGTGAGTATTATCTTACACACTGGAGACATAGTAAACCATAGATTTGATGGTACATCTGTCAGACCTACATTACCCATTGCAGATAATGTCAGAAACATGGCATGTAATTCTTCAAACCCAAATGATGTTATTATTACAGAGCCAATCAACGCAATAATGAGATATGCTGAACATAGACCAAAAATTGTTACAATCTCTTCGTATTCAAGAAATTTACCATTTATCCCTATCCTCAATACTGCTGTTTTTGGTAGTGTCATCTTCTTGAATGTATGTTCTAATACCTTAACTATAACAACAAATCTTAGGATCTTTATACCTCCTGCAGTAGAGCCGTATATGCCACCTATATACATCATAAATATTAATATACTCTGTGGTAATTGCATCCACTTACTTAGATCGCTAATAGAGAATCCTGTACAAGTTATTGCGGCAACAGAATGAAATAGAACATCCCTCCCTGTATTTATTATATCCGGGATGTCTGAACAACCCTCAACAATATATACAAATAATGTTATAAAGATTACAGATATCGTTATAATTGAGATCATATATTTAAATTCAATATTTCTTAATACAACATCATACTTACCTTCAAAAACCCTCAGGTGGATTAGAAAACTTGTTGCCCCTATAATCATGAAAATTATTAGTATAAACTCAATCAATGGATTATTGAAAAAACCTATATTAGAACTGTGTGTTGCAAAACCTCCCGTTGAAAGGGCAGAAAATGATATATTGATTGAATCAAATGGAGACATACCTGCTATAATCAAAAGAACAATGCAGGAAATGGTATAGACAGAATAAATTTTCCATGTCTCAATTATGGTATCCCTTATCCTTGGCTTCAGTTTTTGTTTTCCAACCTCCTGTGCATAATACTCCATACTTATAGTGCCTTCTCTCATAAATACAATCAATGCGAGTGCTATTACGCCTATCCCCCCAATCCATTGTGTGAGACTCCTGAAAAATAATACATCTTTTCTAACACTCTCTGGATTTTCTATCATTGTCATCCCAGTTGTGGTCCACCCAGACATGGATTCAAAGAATGAACCTATTGGGTCTAATGTATTACTCAAAATGAAGGGTATTGAGCCTATTATGGGTATCAAAAGCCAAGCAAGCGCAACTGACATTATAACATGTTTTGTCCTCGTTTCCGATGCTGATTTTATTCTTTTAAACAACAGATAAAGCAGGTATGTAATGACCGCAGGAATAATAAATATATATATTCTCTCCAGAAGGTAAAGAATATGGTAGTTTTTGGCATAAATAATTGAAAAAATTATTGGTGTAAGAAATACAAATGAAATAACCCTTAATATCTCACTAAGGTCAAAGAGTGCAATTTTAATATCGTCTATATTCACCCAGAACATTTTCAGATTATATCTGTATTTTTATATTTTTATATTGATTTAATTTCTTCCGCATATTTTCAATATTCATCCAAAATTATCTCCTATCAAATATCTTCAGAAACCATTTACCCTCCTTGGTTAGTTTGTATGGTTTTCTCATACCATTTTCATACTGCTCAATAAGACCGTAATTCTTGGCAAATTTGAGATATTTATAGATTATAGTACTTCTACCCTTCTTCAGTAGATATGCTGTATTTCTACCCTCTTTAATGCTTTTCAAAAGCCATCGAATGGACTCAATCTTCATTTCCATTTTACTATTTGTTTTTAGTAAATATATACTCTACCAGTAACTATATTTTTTGTGAATATATTTATAAAATATGGATATATTTATATATTGTGGATATATTATATAAATCATACGAAATTAATGGAAAATGGTAAGAAAGGTTGTTATAGAAATAGAATTCCCATTAGAAAGTAAAAAGGCAGACCTTGATTATACTTCTGCTGTTCGTTTTTTAAGGGAAAGTGGATTTAAGGTAAAAATTATCAGAGAATTTAAATAACCTAACCTCGCCACTTGACCTATTTCTCACTACTTGACTGCCATAGAATAA
>CAZQER010000055.1:0-7494 GCA_964592095.1 uncultured archaeon | reverse complement strand
CCATTACTGGCAAAAATTCTGAACAAGATAGCCCCGGCAGGATTCGAACCTGCGTCGCCGGGTTTCTTCTTGAAAAATTCATCCAAAGCCCGACAGGATTGTCCACTACCCTACGGGGCTGTATTTGTATTTATTATCATATCAGATTTCGTTTTTAAATTTTAGATGGTTTGCATTTATTAAGCGTTATATCCTAATAGATATAACGAAAAATCAAACAATTCGGGTGTTGTAATGGATCACGTCGGGAAACAGTTTATTATGGCATTGGGTATGGGTGCAACAGGTGCAGTATTGTTTTTATTTGCATTTCCAGGACTTGCAATTCCTACACTAATGCATAAGATTCTGAAATTACCTGGACCGGGTATAGGATTTGGCTTTATTCTCGGACCTTTCATAATCGCGTGTTCGTTAATTGCTTATGGATTCACAAAAAAATACGGAATAGCAGTTATTACATCAGCAATGTTTTCTATAACCATATCTATATTAATATTTATTCTAAAATTAGAAACTCCAGGTCCAGGAAAATTTGGAAGTATTGAGTTTATAACGGGGTTAATTATCTTGGGATTATCTCTTGAGGCATGTCTTTATCTGTTTAAAGGTATGAGTTCCTTTTTTCCACATATGATATCGGCAATTATTTCAGATATAATCTTCGTTTCATATTCCCTGTTTTTTATATTTTCCCATACAGTTCCTGAAAAATACGCAGCATTAACATTAAATAAGATTTTGATTATTTTTACCGTAAGTGTAATTGGTGCAGTTTTGTTTTGTTTATTAGCAGTAATTGTATTGATAATATCAAAAGGGAGGTGATACAGGATGTGCGGACCAGTAGATTTTACAGCACTGATTGTAAGTATTGAGAGAATATCTCTATTGGCGATAACAAGCGGGAGTGTAATAGTGGCGTGGAAAATAATAAATATCTCAAAATCGGTGATGGGTGAATGTATGAGGAAAGTATTTCAATTTACAACAGAAATAATCTGATTAATATCGGGATTAGGGATATAGAGAAGTATCATGGTGGCTTATGCCCCGGTATCCTTATAGGGTTCAAGGCAACAGAGTTGGCAATAGAGAGATTATGGAATTCGGAGGTACCACAGAGAGATGAGTTTTTGATAACAATCAGCGAGAAGGTATGTGAATGCGTAATAGATTCATTTGAGTTTATAACAAGAGCAAGAAGTAGAGGAAACCTGATAATAAAACCTACAAACAAAAGAGGGATAGATTGGAGTTTCATATTCGTAAGAAGGTCAACAGATAGGGCCATTGAAATTAGATTAAAGGATGCGATATCGCCAAGGAAGAGATTACCAAAGTCGAAGAGAGATGAATTTAGCAGGATGATTAAGAATTCAGATGCGCATAAATTGTTTTATGTGAAGGAAAAGGATGAAATTGATTGATCCTGCAGGTAGGGAAATAAAAAATCTTAGAATTTCAGTAACACAGAGGTGTAATTTAGATTGTATATACTGCCACAGGGAGGGAGAAAAATCTCATGGAAATGAGATGAGTATAGATAGAATAATAAATATTGTTGAGTCTGCTGCAGAACTTGGAATCAATGAAATTAAGATAACTGGTGGAGAACCACTGATGAGGGATGATATAGTGGATATCGTTGAAGGAATATCATCAGTAGATGGAATCGGGGAGATATCTATGACAACCAATGGTACTCTCTTAAAAAATCTTGCAAAACCACTGAAGGATGCCGGTCTAAACAGGGTGAATATTGGATGTGATTCTCTGCACAGTAACGGGATTATAGAGAAAAACAGGGATGTAATCCTTCCAGGTCTTATAAGTGCGAGGAATGTCGGGCTTACTCCAATAAAGATTAATATGGTCGTTCTCAGGGGCATAAATGACCATGAGATATGGAATATGATTGAGTTTGCAAAGAAATATAAAGCTGTCTTACAATTAATAGAATTAATTCCATTAAGGAGATCAATATACAATAAATACAAATTCAGTTTAGATACGGTTGAAAGGGAATTACACCGAAGGGCAAATAAAATTAATATAAGAAATATGCAGGCTAGAAGGCAATACATTTTAGATGGAGTGACAGTGGAGGTTGTAAGACTCGGCAGGGAATTCTGTATGGGTTGTTCCCGTTTGAGAATTACAAGCGATGGTAAAATAAAACCATGTTTAATGAGAGATGATAATCTTGTTGATACAGATAATGTAAATATTAAGGACCTGAAATTGCTGTTCATGGAGGCAGTATCTAAGAGGGGGGTGTATTATGAAAATTGAGATGATAGATATCTCTGAAAAGGACAGGGTGAAGAGAATTGCAATAGCATCCGGCAAAATAAAATTAAATAGAGAAACTATCAAAGGGATTAAAGAAAACAAAATAAAGAAGGGAGATCCATTAGCTGTATCGGAGATATCATCCATAAATGCAATAAAACAGACTGCAAATCTAATTCCATTATGTCATCAGATTCCCGTTGATAATATAGATATAAAATACAAACTTGATGAAAATTTCATTGAAGTAGTTGTTGGAGTAAAGGCAACATCTAAAACAGGTGTTGAGATGGAAGCACTATTTGGGGTTTCAATTGCATTACTCGTAATATGGGATATGGTTAAGGCGTATGAAAAGGACGAAGAGGGCCAGTATCCATTTACGAGGATAACGGATATAAAGATTTTAAAAAAGATAAAGAGAGAATGAACTACATAAAGGTATGTAAACTGGATAAAATCAACACCGATAGTTTGATTGAGATTGTGAAATCCACCCAAGATTCAGATATGATAGGCTGTATTGTATGTTTTATGGGGATTGTAAAGAAGGAAACTGATAATGGTGTTATAGATAAATTGCATATGGATGTGGATGAGAGAACGGAGAGAAAACTAAAGGACATTGCCGATAATATTAACAAAAAATATGATGTGGTAAATACACTTATTTACCATAATCTAGATGATATAAAGTGTGGGGAACCAATTGTTTATGTATCTGTTTCTGCGAGGTACAGAATTGATGCATTTAAGGCAGTTCAGGAGATCGTTGATAGAATAAAGAATGAAATTCATGCGGGATTACAAGATGGAAAATCTGGAAAATCTTAGCAAGGTATTTGAATTTCATGGACACAAAAGTCCTGGAACAGCGATGGGTGTTTTTATGGTTGATTATGCAATCGAATTAATGAATAATCTCATAAAAAACAGGAATGTGGAATTAAATGCAGTTGTTGAGACAATTCCATGTCTTACCGATGCCGTTCAGATCATTACTGGATGTACAATCGGTAATGAAAAGATGCATGTCGTTGATTATGGAAGATTTGCTTTGACACTCTATGATAAAAAAACGGGCATCGGCATCAGGGTGAAATTGGATGTGGAGAAAACAAAGGGATATAAAAACCTTCATGACTGGTTTTTGAAAAGGAAACCAAAAAGAGACCTCCCAAAGGAACTGGTAATAGGGGATATTATAAATGCCAGAAGGGATGTTCTATCCTATGAGATGGTGAGGGTTAAAATTAAAGAAGAGAAACTTCCAGTTAGGTTCTGCAGTAAATGTAAAGAGCCGTTTTCATCAAATAATGGTGGGATATGTAAATACTGTGGTGGTGAAGGATACTATGAGGTAATATGAGGTCTATGAAACTTATTGATGATATAATTAAGGATTTGGACGATGCAGAGGTTAAGGATATCAGGGTTGGCATAAACTGGACCGCAGTAGTAAGTAGATACTGCGGTATTGCAAGGACATATAAAATGCCGTATTGCAGTAGGATAGATAACACGGGGGAATTAACATCATATTCGGCATTAGAGTTGGCAGAACTTGCAAAGTCTTGGAACTTGATGGAGGCATCCATTGGCGTGGCGGCAATAAATTCTCTCATAAAACCAAGAGGAAGGGAAATTAATATTTTTGATTTCATATACAAAAAAATCAAGGAGGAAAAACAGAAAACATGTAAGGTTGCAATAATAGGTCACTTTCCAGACAGAAATGTGAAAAAATTAAGAGATGTGGCAGATGTCTGGATTTTTGAGAGGAATCCATCTGATAACGAGTTTATAGATACTGCTGAGGATTATCTGCTACCAGAGGCAGATATAGTCCTGATAACCGGAACTGCATTAATAAACAAATCCCTCCCAAGACTACTGGAACTGAGTAAAAATTCATATACTGCAATCATAGGACCAAGTACTCCAATGTCGGATGTTTTATTCGATTATGATGTTGATTTACTGGCGGGTTCGGAGGTTATAAATACAGAAAGGGTCTTAAAGAAGATTTCGGAGGGGGCACATCTCTTTGATTTAAAGCCCGATTTGAAATTTTTAATAATGAAATAGAAAGAAAAGAGGAAAAAGAGGAAGAATGAAAGTCAGGACGAAGATATGGGTTGAGAGGGATAACAAACCACTATTTGGAGACGGAAAGATTGCATTACTTGATGCCATAGAAAGATTTGGTTCCATTAAAAAGACTGCAAGGGAATTTGGAATGTCATACCTACATGCGCAGAAAAAGATAAAAACCCTCGAGAAGAGACTTGATATAAAATTGATAGAGACAACAATCGGCGGGAAGGGAGGGGGTGGTTCACACCTAACAGAGGAGGGTAAAAGACTCGTTAGAGATTATAAGAGATTTAGAGAGGGTATTGAATCAATGGTACAGAAGAGATTCAATGAGGTATTTAATGTTAGATTTTAATGTTTAGATTTATATTAAACTTTTCTTTTTAACACATAGATTCTCCTTGTAAGGCTTTTATGCACATACAACAGAAATTTATCCTTTATTTCAAAGAGGTCGGATATAATCTCTATATCCTTCGGTACAACAAATACAAGATAACTACCTTTATTCAACAATTTTTCCGCCATTCTTATGAAATTCCTGTAAAATATATCCAAATTTTTTTCCGTCAGGTATGATGACCTACCATATGGTAAATCAGTTACAATGCTGTCAAATTTTATCTTATTCATTTTATCTTCATTAATTTTATTATTGATATTGAGTGCATCTCTTCTTTCAATTTTTCCATTTATCCCAAAAAATTCAAGATTCCTTCTACAGCCCTCCACCATTCTATCATCAATGTCATAGCCATTTACATTTATTCCCATCAAACCAGCCTCAATTAATATACCGCAAGTACCACAGAATGGATCTAAGATGGTATCCCCCTTTTTAACCCTTGATAGATTCACCAGCAATCTTGCTATTTTTGGATGCAGGGATGTGGGATGAAAATATGGTCTCTTTTGCGGTAATCTCTCATTAAATCCTTTTTCAATCGGGATGTTGATGGCAGATATTATTCTTCCGTTTACATTGATACATATTACCTCCTTTTCCGGATTTTTCAGATTTACTTTCAGCCCCCTTTTTGTTAATATATGTCCAATGTCCTCCTCAATTCTGTGGGATTTGCACCTTATTGCAAAATCCTTCGCATTTCTTATTCTATCATAAATCATCTCCGCCGTCCCATTAATATCGTCAGATAGGGATATAAATTCTCCCACTTTTTTTGTAAAAGATAATCTTCTAATGAATGTAGAATCATCACAATCCGTATCAACCACAAGAATTCTTTGCGCTTTATTCTCAAGAATCTTTTTATAGGATATGGATTCACCCTCCAACACTGCCTCAAGTTCTGCCTTTGGAAGTTCGGGATGTTCGCCTGAGAAAATGAACATTAATTTCATAATTCCATTCTCTCTCTGATCAATTTAATGGCTCTGTCAACATCCTTTTTATTAACCTTCTTTATTAATTTCAATTCCGCTACTGATTTTGAAACATCAATGACATTCTCAAGGAATTGCTCCGTTGTTGTTTTATATGCGCCATACATGGACAATAACTCCCCCGATTTCTTTTTGATATAATCTCTAATCTTTATATCCATTGGGAGTATGTCGGGACTGAATATCTTTGAAAACTCCTTTTGTAGGATTTTGTTATCAACCCTGCAGGGGATATATTCATTATATGTCAGTAATTTGCCTATACTCCTATTCCTGGTTGCAAGGTCCATCTCAAAATAATATCTCAGTGTTCCCAGTAAACCCATCTCATCCAGTCTTCTTGAGGATGTAATAACATAGAAATCTGTAAAATATCTTGTCTTTCCACATCTTCGCATTCTAAAACCAAATTCACCATCCTCCAGGGGAACATCCTTGAATCCTCCAATTGATTCAAATGCATCTCTCCTTACGCAGGTATTGAATCCCAATAAAATTGGAGACCCAACCTTGTCTCTGAATTCAAGATAGGAGTTTGTAATCCTTTCAGTAAAAACCAATTTTTCATCCCTTTTTGAAAATATAAATCTGGCGCTGAAGGCAAGCAATTCCTTATAAGTTTCAAATTTTTCCATAACCTTCTCAAGATAGTTCTCTGGTAGAATCGTATCGGCATCTATGAAAACAAGGTATCTACCTTCTGCATATTTAGCACCCAAATTTCTCTGAATGCCAATACTCTTCTTATCCGATAAAACAATTCTATCCGCATATTTTTTGGCTATATCTACTGTTCTATCATCACTTTTTGCATCACAGACAATAATTTCGTAATCTGCATTGATATTTTGAGAAGAGATCGATTTCAAACAATCTTCAATGTATCCCTCTTCATTCCATGTCGGGATGATTACTGAAATATCCATCTTCTTACTCTTTTTACGATTTCTCTTTATTGGCGTGGAGATGTTTGATTTAATGGAATTGAAAATCTCTTCTCTACAGCCTCTCTATGCAGGTTGTTATAGGAGCAGAATGGGATTATCCTACCGTCGGGTAATGAATAATGTATAACACATCTCTGCACCCTCTCTTGGTCAAAATTCCACGGATCCATAAAGTGCATACAACCAATCATTATTGCATTTTCATGAAAATTTGCAGCATCATTATAATCACCACTTTTCAGAAGATTTAATATTAATTCCCTTCTCCTTGGGTCATTAATGTTTTTTGCCGAACTCTTAAGTAAATTTATAAATAATTTGAGTTTTGTACCTGCGGAAATGCTACCACTTTTCCTTAACTCATCTGATCCGTGTTGCATTACATCAAGAAATCTATCAACATCTACAATCTCGTTTATTGGTTTATAATTATTATCATCAATGGTGATATAGGTACCAACACCACAGCAAGGGTGTGTTGATAATTTTGTTGTCGGTTCCTGAATATTTGCTTCTATAAATTTAGATATTGGCACCATAGACGGCACAGGATAGAAGTATTCTCTTTTTATTTTTCCTTTTGTTTGTTTTTCAACCAGATTAATGAATTCATCGGTGGTTATTCTCTTCTTTTCTCTCTCTATTTTGTTTGCTCTTCCAGAAAATGAAATTGGTTGAAAGTTTACACAGGTTATCACATCTGAGTTCTCCACCGCAAATTTTATTACCCCTCCAACCTGGTCATCATTCA
>CAZQER010000054.1:0-7735 GCA_964592095.1 uncultured archaeon | reverse complement strand
TGAAGACCCGAATGTTTTGAGGGATATTGTTAAATCCCAGGGGTTTGAGGAGGAGCTGGTTGATTATGTTGAGAAGAAACTATAATGATGTTTATGCTGAGTTTGGTAAAGACAGGGTTAAAATCTCGATAGAAAATGAGTAGATGTCTATTTGGAACATCAGGAATAAGAATGAAGGTAGATGATATGCCGAGAGAATTTGTAGTTAATATAGCAATGGCTCTCGGAACATACTCCAAGGATTCTGAGATTGTTATTGGTATAGATACAAGAAAAACCTCTCCGAAACTCAAGGATGAATTCATATCGGGTTTGAGTATCACAGGGAAGAGAATAATTGATTTGGGAATTGCTACAACACCAACAGTTGCAATGGCTTCTGAGGAATATGGAACTGGTGTTGTTATTACAGCATCTCACAATCCGCCAGAATATAACGGATTCAAGTTCTGGCATAATGGGAGGGTGTATTCACCAGAGGAGGAGAAATGTGTTGAAGAAATCTTCCATAAAGGGAGGTTCAATAGGATTAATCCAGTCAAGAATAACATCAGAAGAGAGGATTACACAAAAAAACACAAGAAGAGAATACTAAAAAAGGTAGGGAAGGTAGATAACGAGGTTTCCGTACTTATTGATTGTGCAAATGGTGCTGGATCGGTTATAACACCAAAACTTTTAGATGAAATGGGTTGTAATGTTGTTTCCATAAACACCGAGGTAAATGGGGAATTTCCACACGGGTTAGAACCTATAGAGGAAAATCTTTCAGAGGTGTGTGAAATGGTCAAAAAATTGGATGTTGATATAGGTATTGTCCATGATGGTGATGCAGATAGATCAGCTGCGATAGATTATAAAGGAAAATTGATAGAATGGGACTCATTTCTTGCAGTACTTGCGTATGGAAAGAACAGGGTTGTAACAACAGTAGATGCATCAATGAGAATAGAGGAGGTATGTAAAGAGGTTGTTAGAACATCAGTGGGTGATGTTGCAGTGGCAAATGCTATTGAAAGGAAAAATGCAGATTTTGGTGGAGAGCCGTCTGGCTCATTTATATTTCCCGAGGTTCATTTATTTCCTGACGGTGTATTAACCGCTGCAGTAACAGCTAAACTGATATCGCAGAATAGATTCTATGAGATTTTAAATAAAATAAACAATTATCCCATGAAAAGGATAAAGATTCCATGCGTTGAAGATAAAAAAGTAGGTATAATGGAAAGGCTTAAGGATATATGTAAAAATATGAAATATGATACAGAACATAGTATCGATTATACAGATGGCTTGAAGATACTATTTGATGATGGGTGGTTTCTTATAAGACCCTCTGGAACAGAGTCATTTATAAGGATAACGGCAGAGGCAAAAAATTACAAAAGATTAGATGAATTGATTAACACAGGGAAGGAAATGATTGATACAGTAATGTCCGAGATTGAATAATTAAATCAAAATTGCTTAATTTATAATATAATCGTTAAAATAATCGTTACTTTTAAATAGTTATCTACAATATATTTTTATAAATGAAATTAAATTCAAATAAAGGTCAGGCTGCATTGGAATTTCTCATGACCTATGGTTGGGCTATTCTGATCGTTTTGATAGTGCTTGCTGTAATCTGGGAGTGGGGTCTGTTCAACCCTACTGGTACAGTAAGACCGGGTCACAGTGGTTTCTGGGGTGTTATTCCATATGATTCAAGGTATACATCAAACGGTAACTTTAATATTGTTCTTCAGAATAATATCGATGCAACTATAACATTGACACAGATAAATATAAGCACAGGTAACAACCTGATATCTAGCAATTATAATCTCAATATAACACCCGGGAATATTACAACAACATTGAGTATAGGTAATCTTAATAAATTGCCTTCCGGCTCAAATTATGAGGTTTTTCTTACTATCGCATATAATGATTCAAGGGTTAATATCTCTCCTTTACTAAGTTCAGGTAGAATCTGGGGTGTTGTAGAGTAGAATTATATGTATGTGATTGATTCCTGATTGATCTTTGATTTTTATATGAAAAAACCATAATATATTTATATGAGTCATGACTAAATCATAATAATCATGAATTAATAATTTTGTATCATGAAAGATGAAGGATCCACTCACAGAATATGAAAAGGAATTTGAAGAACTGGTAGGCAGTACATTAACAGAATCATATGAGAATCTTGACCCCGTTACTATTGGTCGAATGCTATTTGCACTTGCAGAGGAGAGAAAAAGTACCAATCTTGTTATAAAGAGAATCAATGGAAAGTTTGATTATATCGCAGAACACCTAAGAAGGTTTGAAAAACTCTTTGAAAAACTTGAAAAGATATCAACACAACTGGAAGAATTGAATTCAAAATTGGAATCATTAGAATCAAGCAGATCAGATATCAAAAGTTCTGTTAATATATCTGAGAGGGATGAAGAAATATTGGAATTCATTAAAAAGAACAGAAGGGTATGTGCAGATGATTTACAAAAGAAATTCAAATATAAGGGAAGAAACGCTGCAAGTGCCAGGTTAAGCAAACTGTTTTCAATGAATATACTTGAAAAAGAATATGTTGGAAGGAAGGTATTTTACAAGTTGAAGGTATAGATTAAGGTGTAGATAATAAGATTCAGCCAACCACCCCACCCGCAACCCTGCCAAATGGTTGTGGGTGGTCACTCTCATCTTAAAAATGCAAATAGGAGAACTTCTCACATCATCAGATTTGTCAGAGTTAATTGCTGGAATTCTTTTGTTTTATATAATACCTTACATCGTATTAATTTTCATAATCGATTTTCTCTATTACTCTCTAAGAAGAGATAAAGGATTTTGCATATATTCTCCTGCAATCTCATTCGCCATTCTTATTATATTCCACATAATGTGGGCTGTTATGACATGTAAATTGATAAGAGATTATTACATGCGAATGCAGATAACTATAATCATATTACCATTGTGCTGGATTTTTACAGAAATAATAAGATACAAAAAATTTAACGAGTCACTGCTCCTACAATTATAGAAGTTGATTGATAAACCATTCCTTATCAAATTCCATCAAATCCTCATATCCCTGTCCAATACCTATGAATATCACTGGTTTTTTTATCTCATTTGTTATGGATAATGTAGAACCTCCCTTGGCATCAGAATCCATTTTTGTGAGGATTACTGCATCAATTCCTACTGCATCATTAAACCTCTTTGCCTGATCTACAGCATCATTTCCGGTAAGTGAATCTCCAACAAATATTTTAAGATTTGGTTTATTAACCCTGCATATCTTTTTTAATTCATCCATTAGATTTACATTGGTTTGCATTCTTCCTGCAGTATCTGCAAGTACAACATCAATGTTCTTTGCCTTAGCATGTTCAATTGCATCATATATTACTGCAGCAGCATCAGCACCCTTTTGATGTTTTATCACTCTAACACCAAGATTTTTTGCGTGTTTTTCTATCTGCTCAATTGCTCCTGCCCTGAATGTATCACCAGCCGCCATCACAACGGATAGATTGTTTTTTATGAGATAATAGGCAATTTTGGCTATGGTTGTTGTTTTTCCACTACCATTTATCCCAAGAAATACAATTTTATATGGTCTTTCAGACCTTTCAATACTTTTAATATCTTCCAATAAATTTACATCCCTCTCAGGAGTTAATACATCAAACAATACATCCCTTATGGAATTCTTTATATATTCATCAATCTTGTCCTTCTCTACCTCACTATCCAATAGTTTTCTTTTTATATTCTCTATTATAAAATCTGCAGTTTCTACAGCCACATCACTCTGTATTAAATCAATATGAAGTTTCCATAGTAGATCCTCCAAATCACTTTCAGAAAGTTTTATTTTTGACAAAATGAATCCCTTAATACGGGTACTTTTTGTTAATTTTATCTCCTTTCCCGTATTACCTATAAAAGAACTCAGTTTTTCCCTTAGTGACTGAAACATTTTATGCCTTCACGCTTTGGATTTCTCATTAGAACTTTGCATTTTATCTGTCAATTCTTTATATCTCTTATTGAGTTCATTTTGTTTGATATTTATCTTCTCAATCAATTCCTGCAATTTCTTCATCTCTTTAACAATACTTTCCCTCCTTTTCTGAAGTGTATTTTTTGCTTCATCTACTGGCTCTTCAAGCGATACATTGGCACCAATCCCCAAGATTACATTTTTCATATCCCTCAATTCTGCTCTTATATAGGAGTTTGAACCCAACGGCACAAGTATCTCCCTTTTATTTTTAATTTTTTGTAAGTATTCTATAGCATCTATTGTTTCACCAATTTCAGTATATATACCTTCAAAGATATTCAACTGAGCAGAAATACTCTCAAACTGCCTTCTATACATCTCCGCTTCAACTAATATTTTTTGTAACTCCTCCCGCATGCTTTTATCCATTTTCACTCCTGTTTAATATTCTAAAATTATTCCCATCCCCCACTATAATCATCTCGGGTCTTCTTTTAGAGAAAACACCATTCTCTATAACTCCCGGAATAGAATTTATCTTATCCTCCAATAGTGAAGGATTATTTATATGAAATTTTGTATCAAAAATTAAATTACCGTTATCTGTCCTAAAGTTTTCTCTTAATTCGGGATAGCCTCCAATCCTTCGCAGTTCGTTACTTATAAACCTTTTTCCGAATGAAATAAACTCTACCGGAACAGGGAGTTTTCCTATTTTTTCAACCATCTTTGTTTTATCCACCACCACAATAAATCTTTTGGATGCCGATGATACAATTTTTTCCATTGTGTGGGCACCACCAGCCCCTTTAATCAAATTAAATTCGCTATCAACCTCATCTGCTCCATCTATGCATAAATCAACCTCAGAATACTCTTCCAGAGAAGATATTTTTATTCCGAGTGATAAGGCCAATTTTTCTGTGGCATTGGATGTCGGTATTCCTATTATATCCAGATTCTCATACTTTATTCTATTTGCAATTGCCTCTATGGTATACCTAACAGTAGAGCCAGTTCCCAAACCTATAACCATTCCATCTCTAATATATTCTGCACCCTTTTCTCCAGCAGTCTTCTTGGATATTTCAATTATATTCATTTTAATGACTTTAATACAGACAATTCTTTCAATATATAACCTACGGTGGTATTATCCTCCCTTATTTCCTCCTCCCTCTCAAGTCTTGAAAGGATAGAGAGTAAGGCTGAGGATTGATACTCTAAATCAGATCTATTTAGATTATCCCATAGATAAAGCTTTGTTTCATGAAAACCCCTCCTCTCAACTAAATTTCCTATCATTCTCAGATATCTCTGATTAAACCTAACATTTATAACCCTTGGATCGCTCTTGATATCACCCCATATATCACCCAATGCTATCATTATGTTCCCCTCTTATTTCATATATCATTTATAATATATTTACCCCCCTTATACAAATCTTGGTCTCTTGGATATATATCTTGGTAATGGCAATGGCTTGAATGGCATCCCTTTAGTCCTTTCAGATATATCTCTTATAATCTCATCCAGTGTCATCTCTATTTGCTTATCGGTCCCCCTGACCCTAACATTGAATAAATTCCTATTTCTTTCCTTTTCACCTATTACAACAATTCTGGGAATCCACTCTTTTTCTGCATCTCTTATCCTCTTTCCTATTGTTTCATTTCTGTCATCTATATCAACCCTTATATTATTCTCCTGTAGTTTATCTGCAATCCATTCAGCCATTTCAAGGAAATCATCAGATACTGGCAATAGTCTTATCTGTGTTGGAGAAACCCATAATGGAAGTACTGGCTTTTTCCCATTTTTTTTGTCTATATATGCCTTTTCTAACAATGCATAAACATTTCTATCTATACTTCCAGACAGGGATGCATGCAACATTAATGGATATCTCTTCTCTCCATTTTCATCTATATAAGTAATATCAAATCTCTTGGTGTTTTCTATATCTATCTGCACAGTTGATAGAGCAGAGGCCTTGTTGAGAGCATCTATAATATTGAATTCAAACTTCATAACAAAGTAAAACGGTCTTTCATCCCAGATTTCAACAAGTACTGGTTTTCCTACAATTCTCACCAACTCCTTTGCAAAGTCTTTATTTTCATTGTAGAAATCCCTCACAAATCTTATGCCAACCTCATAGTCCAAATCAAGTGATTTCATCCATTTAACAGAAAGTTTGTATTGTTTGAGAAATTCATCTTTCGCCTGTTCCGTATCCTTTACTAATGTATGCATATCCGGCATTGTAAATGCCCTGAGCCTTCTTAATCCAACCAGTTCACCCCTTTGCTCGTAGCGAAAACTATAGTGAGACAATTCATAGAGTTTGAGTGGAAGATTTTTATATGAGATGAGCATATCATGTTTCATAAGATATTGACCAAAACACGCCGCAAACCTCAAAAAGTATTCCTTCTCCTTTGTTTTTAGGGTGTATTGTCTGGCAGGAAATCTATCCAGATACCTTGAAAGTTTTTTGTGATGTAAATCATACATTATTGGGGTTTCTACTTGCATACCTCCATAATCTGCTACCATCCTTGAAACATTTTCCTCAAGAAGTCTCTTAATAAGTGAACCCTTTGGGTACCATCTCATATTACCGGCATCACTCCCCGGTTCATAATCTGCAATCTCGTGTTCTCTCATATACCTGACATGGGGAGGTTCTATTTCAACCTTTCTTGTACCTGAAATCTCATAATCTACAAATTTCTTAAGATTTTCATATTTGCCAAAATCAAATTCATCCACGGGTATAAGTTCTCCATTGATATCAAGGATATACCAATAAGATTTCAATCTTTTTTCAACAATTAATGCCTTGGACTCCCTTTCCTTTTCTTCTTCTGGAACTATTGTCCTAGAAAGTTCAGATAATGGATGACCCTTACACCTTAACTCAAAACTTTTATACCACCCAAATGGTGCTTTTATTACCTTATAATAATCCTTTAACTTTTCGTATACGGTATCCAAAATCTTTCTTGCAACATCAGGAGAACTTAGATTACTAGATAGGTGCGCATATGGATAAATAACAATTGATTCAGCATTGATTTTTTTATATATATCCTCTATCTCCGAAATCAATTGATTAATAACAGATTCCGGATTTTTTTCATCAATACGCTCAGCGGCAATAAATACTACAAGGACATTTTTGGTCTCTCCTTTCTTTTCAGTTATTTTTTCTGCATCTTTTAATGCCTTCTTCTTTACCTCAAATTTCAAATAATCTGAATGTATAAAAAGAATTCGCATAAAATAAAAATTGGAATATAGAAATAATAAATCAAACAATTCCAAAATGTAACTTAAAAATTGCTGGATTTGTAATTCATATTCACAAATAAGCAAAAATAACCATGCTGAGATGAACCGAATTTATATTCCATTTCACAAAATCTTACTATACTCTTGGAGTTCCTCCTATCTATCAATTCTATTTTGATATTTAATCTCAAAATCCAAATAAAGGCGTATCCAAAAACCCAAGATTTCTTGCTACCCTTTCAACATAGTCCTACACCCTACCTCTGAATCTCTCCCTTCGCAACTATTTCAACCCTTTCCATCTCTGTTGGATATTCTACCCCTACTTCTTAATAAACGCACCCCTGTAGAGATAAAGAACAGCAAAAAGCAGAATGAAGAATAGCATTATGAGATATGGTGTAATGCTAACCCTTTTCT
>CAZQER010000053.1:0-7785 GCA_964592095.1 uncultured archaeon | reverse complement strand
AACCCACATAACTGAAAATTGCAACTGCTCTTATGGTGTAGAGTTATTGAATAATATAATTCATTGTTTTTATACAATTTATCCCAATACCAAGACTTTTCCATATCTGACTGATGTATCCGGATTATCGAGTTGGATGTCACAACAGACTTCTCCAATACTACTTCAGATACTAGGTGTATGAGAATATTGACTTAAATATCTCAAAATAGTAATATCTTATGTTGAATACTTTAAAAATAAAATGAAGGGTAACATCTCTGATGTATTGATAAATGCTCTTATGTATATACAGAAATTCAAGAATAAGTTATTTGTAATAAAACTTGGTGGAGAGGTAATGCTTAATGAAAATGTAATGAATACTATATCTCAAGATATTATACTTCTCAATTCAGTAAATATAAAACCAGTGGTTATACATGGAGGAGGTTATGAAATCTCAAATGCAATGAAGAAATTCGGTAAAAAACCAAGATTTGTTGAGGGATTGAGGGTTACTGATGAAGAAACAATGGATATAGTAAAGATGGTGCTTATAGGTAAAGTAAACTCGGAGATAGTTTCAAGGATAAATAAACATGGGGGGAATGCTGTCGGTATTTCTGGAAAATCTGGAAAACTATTCTTAGCAAAGAGGAAGAATGATAAGATAGACTTAGGTCTTGTAGGTGAGATAGTAAGGGTAAACTCGGAGATTGTTAAGCTTTTAATAGATAAAAACTATATACCTGTAATATCTCCTGTCGGATTCAGTAATGATGGGGCCTCTCTGAATATAAATGCAGATACTGCAGCAGCAAAACTTGCAATATCACTAAATGCAAACAAACTCATTATTATGACTTCCGTTGAGGGTGTTCTTGACGAAAATAACAGAGTTATCTCAAGATTGAGTATAAAGGAGGCAGAGGATTTAATAAAAAGAGGTATTGCAAATAAAGGTATGATTCCTAAACTAAATTCGTGTATAGAGTCATTAAAAAATGGTGTGGAGAGGGCACATATTATAAAATCAAGAGAACACGCCCTCATTGAGGAAATATTCACATCAAAAGGAATTGGTACCATGATGTATAAAAAATGATTGAAGAAACAGAAATAACAAGGGTGATAGTAAGGGATGCAATAATGGATTTTCTTGAAAATCTGAATGTGGATGTAGCCATTGCTGGAGGAGGTCCTTCAGGGCTTGTAGCCGCAAAATATATAGCAGATAAAGATGTAAAAGTGATTATCTTTGAAAGGAAACTCTCTGTAGGAGGGGGAATGTGGGGTGGAGGTATGATATATCCAAGAATAGTTGTGCAAGAAGAAGCAAGAAATATCTTGGATGATTTTGGTATAAGATATAAAAGGGATAAGGACTACTATGTGGCAAATTCTATCGAGTCTGTGGTAAAGATTACTGCAAAAACAATAGACTCTGGTGTGAAGATATTTAATGGTATATCCGTGGAGGATGTAGTTATAAGAGATGAAAGGATTGGTGGTTTTGTGATAAACTGGAGTTCAGTTGATATAGCAGGTATGGAGGTTGACCCATTAGCTATAAAATCAAAATTCTGTGTAGATGCTACCGGACATCCAATGGAAATATGCTCCATCGTTGCCAAAAAGGTAGGAGATTTAAGAACACCCTCCAAGGGTGTAGAGGGTGAGAAATCCATGTGGTCCGAGGTTTCAGAGAGAATGGTGGTTGAAAATACAAGAGAGGTATATCCAGGATTGTATGTCACAGGAATGGCAGCAAATGCTGTATTTGGATCTCCAAGAATGGGACCCATATTCGGTGGAATGCTACTATCTGGAAGAAAGGTGGCGGAATTGATTTTAGATAGATTATAGTAGATTATAATTGATATTAATGATATAATGATTTAAATGCTGATCTAAATGAAAATAATAATGAAATTGATAAAATTGATGAAAATGATTGAACCTAATAAGATTGTTGAGGTTAGGGGGATTAAGGGAATTGATTCTGCTGCTGGAGTAACGGTAAGACTTCCTAATAAAAACCTTGTCTTGATTATTGGTAAAAAGGGCTTTATAATGTGTGGATATCTTGATATAGAAACTGCAGAGAGGTTTGATGATGTGGCATGCATTGTTACCGATGTATCAACAGTTGATGATATATTAAATGCCAAAATAAAAGCAGTTACATCAAATGCGAGGAGTCTTGGCATAAGGGAGGGTATGAGTGGTAGAGAGGCATTAAAAATAATTTCATAGATTTCATAGTTTTGATTTTGATTCTCTAAGAACGGATATGAAAAGAAGTATAATCAATAGAATCCCTAAAACGGTGGCAAAATTACTCTGAGAGAATTCAACAATTCTTCCAACAATCCCAATTGTGGTTTTAGTTGTATTGTTTATAGTTGTACCAGTAACAGTAGTTGTGGTTGAGGGTATGGTATTTGTTATATTGTGGTTTATCTTGTATGTCTTTAGATCAATATTTAGGTTTTCGAATCTGTTTGTTTTTAACATGACCCTCTTATCTATTTTTATTCCATTCACATATAGATCAACATATTTATATATATACCCCTCTGCATTATTGATTGTAACCATATATGCGCCTTCTTTTTCTACTGTACATCTCCCCAGCTCAATATTATTCACCTTGGCAATAACCTCAGTTCCGATAGATGCTGGTTTCCCATCAATTATCAACTCACCACCGATTGCAATCTTATAGGCATTAACATTAACAAATAATAAAATAAATAGAATAGATAACACAAACAAAATTAACAATTTTCTAATTTTCATTCTCTTAAGAATATTATATTATTCAAAGATAAAATAGATATGCCTAAATATTAATTCAGAATCCATATCAATTAATCTAAGATGGAGATGAGATTCAAAAATGGCAAGAATTGTATAATACAGAAAAATGTTATTATTGGTCTTGTTTATAAAGAGGGTTGTTTACCAGCAATCATAGGTGATAATGCAATAATAAGAGCAAATACGATAATCTACTGTGATGTAAAAATAGGTGATAATTTTAAAACAGGTCATAATGTTCTGATAAGAGAAAATACGATAATAGGGGATAATGTTCTCGTAGGTACACAAACGATAATTGATGGAAATACAAAAATAGGCTCAAATGTAAGTTTACAATCTGGTGTTTATATACCGTCAAATGTGAAAATAGGCAATAATGTCTTTATAGGACCGATGGTTGTTCTAACAAATGATAGATATCCGTTGAGGAAGACGGATAAGCTCATAGGATCAACAATTGAGGATAATGTATCTATTGGTGCAAATTCAACAATTCTTCCAGGGATAACAATTAATGAGGGTGCATTCATTGCAGCTGGTTCAGTGGTAACAAAGGATGTTCCTGAATGGACTATGGCAATTGGTTCTCCCGCAAGATTTAGACCACTACCCGAAAATCTAAGAAAAGGAAATATTGTATAATTGTATAAAATGTAAAATGATTCCGATTGCAAAACCCATCATAGGAGAAAAAGAAAAATCAATGGTTATTGAGGTTCTGGATTCGGGTATAATTGCATCTGGTTCTTATGTAAGGAAATTTGAGGAAAAATTTTCAAGATACTGTAATATAAGGGAGGGGATTGCAACCACATCGGGAACAAGTGCTCTTTGTGTGGCATTAAAATCATTGGGTATAAATAGTGGTGATCATGTTCTCACCACACCGTTCAGCTTCATAGCCACCGGTAATTCAATCCTGTATTGTAATGCAAAGCCTGTATTTGCTGATATAGATGAAAACACATTCAATATAGACCCGGATAAGATTGAGGAAAAGCTGAGAGAGGATGATAAGATAAATACACTACTCATAGTCCATCTCTATGGTCTTCCATGTAATATGAGCAAGATCATGAAGGTAGTTAAGGAGTATCAGATATATCTTGTTGAAGATTGTGCACAGGCACATGGTGCAGAATTCAGGGGAAAGAGAGTTGGCTCTTTTGGCAATATTTCCTGTTTTAGTTTCTATCCAACAAAAAATATGACAACAGGCGAGGGAGGAATGATTCTCACAAATGATAAGGAGATTGCAGAAAATTGTAGGTTGTATATAAATCATGGTATGTCAGAACGCTATAAACATGAAACTGTAGGATTCAATTATAGAATGACGAATATACAGGCAGTTATTGGTTTATGCCAACTTGAAAAACTTGATAAATTGAATTCGAAAAGAATTGAAAATGCATCTTTTTTGTCGGAAAATCTCAGTGAACTTGAATGGCTTTTAATACCAATCGTTCCAAGGGGCTACAAGCATGTCTTTAATCAATATACAATCAAGGTAAGTGATAGAAATTCGTTTGTTAGATATCTATCCAAAAACGAGATTGGATATGGTATATACTATCCAAAAACAATATGCAATCAACCATTGTATCGTAAATTGAATTTATATGAGAGATTCAGTGTTGCAGAGAGGATTGCAAAAATGGTTGTTTCATTACCAGTACATCCCTCACTCTCAACCAATGATTTAGATTATATCTGTGGCAAGATAAAGGAGTTTGAAAGATGAAGATTTACGGTTTGGATAGTAAGGAAACCTCAATGCTTTTAAGGGATGGTAGGATAACAATATCTGTTTATGGTCTTGGTAAGATGGGTCTTCCATTAGCAGCAATATTTGCAGATTCTGGTGCAATAGTGATAGGGGCAGACATAAATAGAAATGTGGTAGATTCCGTAAATAGAGGTATTAATTATATAAGAGAGGAACCATATTTGGATGAACTTGTAGCAAAAAATGTAAAAGATAAGAGATTGACCGCGACAACTGACCTCGTATATGCGGCAAAAAAATCTGATATTCAAATAATTATCGTGCCAACCTTAATAAAAGATAATGAAGTGGATATTTCTGCAGTAAATTCTGTGGCAGGGAAGATATCGAAGGGTCTTGAAAATGGAGATATAGTAATTACTGAATGCACTATGCCTCCTGGCTCTACTGAATCATTGATACCGATACTTGAGAAATCAAATCTAAAGGCCGGTATTGACTTTGGTTTGGCACACTGCCCTGAGAGAACTATGACTGGAACAGCAATTAGAGATATAAGAGGGGAATATCCAAAAATTGTGGGCTGTATAGATAAAAAAACAACAGACGCTATCAAAGGAATTTATTCGGTAATCAATTCAAAGGGCGTTATCACAGTATCGAATATAAAAACTGCAGAATGTGTCAAGGTCTTTGAGGGGATTTACAGAGATGTGAATATTGCTCTTGCAAATGAATTAACCGAGATATGTGAAAAATTTTCTGTAAGTGCTGTTGAGGCATTTAAAACTGCAAATACACAACCATACTGTCATATACATTCCCCGGGGGCAGTTGGTGGTCATTGTATTCCTGTATATCCGTATTTTGTTATGAATTCAAAAACAAAACTTATTAGATACGCGAGGGAAATAAATGATTCAATTTCAGAGAAACTTGTAAATAAGGCATTGGAACTTCTTGAAAGGTCTGGAAGGGGAATAGAAAATGCAAACATTCTTGTGCTTGGTCTATCATTTAGAGGTGGTGTAAAAGAAACTATAAATTCTCCCCCCCTCAGGATATTTTCTCTTCTAAAATCAAAGAATGCAAATATATACTGCTATGATCCATTATACTCAAAAGATGAGATAGAGTCATTTGATGTGGAATATAAAGATAACTTTGAGAATATTGATTGTATTATTATATCTACAGACCATTCTGAATTCAGAAATCTAAACTGGAAGGAAATCGCCTCAAAAATGTCAACAAGAATAATAATAGATGGAAGACAGATAGTAAATCCCTCTCAGGTAAGGAAATTTGGGTTTGTGTGCTATTCCTTAGGATTTATCTAATAAGATATGCAAATGCCGGTGCGATAAATAGAGATAATAACATAAAAAATACCTGTAGAATTAAATTCCGAAACTGGAGGTATTGTTGAGGTTGTTGATGTTGTGTACCTTCGTCTAATGGATACAAATTAAATACTTTGCAATCTGAATGACCACAACAGTGGAATACAGCACCCTCATAGCCCTTCTTCTGACACTCTTGAATATCATTTAGATTATCGCCAAAATTAACATTTATTATCTCTCCATTACATCCCTCGTAGTTATCTGCATAAATAACAAAACTAAATATTGATATTATTATAAAAACTAATATGATTTTTTCATTTTCTTACCCTTAGTATTAGATAGGCAAATATTGGTGTTAATATCAACATAACCAATACTGGAAGTGGAGAATTAAATTCTGAAACTGATGGTTCAGAAACACATTCACAAACATCTTTTGCAATTTTATTACATATCTTCCCATATGGACATGAGCCAACACATTTATCTTCACTTGAGTCATAATGGCAGTATTCTTGAGGATCAGAATATGTTGCTGGATTTGTTTGTGTACCGCTACCTAAGGCGTATTGATAGGGACCTGCCTTATCTGTAAAAAGATATAATTCCTGAAGTGTTGCGTAACAGGTTATCTCAATTGGATTGTTATTAAATTCACTATTGCATAAACCATCAATATCTTCACATACCTTGAACGTGTTTGAAGGACATTGAATTTGTTCAAGATTAAGACTCACTCCACAGTAATCACACCACACATAAATCTTATTGCAGTTACTACTCTCCGCAGTATCAAGTTCTATACAAATTGTAGATGAATCATCCCATACTCTAACATTTGTGATATCCTCTCTACGATCCTTAGGTATATAATTATCAATTTGGGCATTGATCAATCCCATAAACAAAAAAACTACAATTATTAAGACAAATATTTTTTTCATTTTTCAAATTTTGATATCGAAAAAGGTTATATTATCAATATTATAGGGTATAATTATTTAAATACAGCCAAAAATTTTTCATATAACTTAAACACTTATCAATAATCAACAATAATCAATATGCTCTCACTCCTACTAAGAGATAGGCAAGTACTGGTGATAAAAGTAATATAGATGCTGCTATAAGCAAAGAATTAAATTCTGGAAGTGATTGGTAGCATTTTTTATTATCACTTCCTGGTGTTCCATAATCACCATTCCCAAATACGGTTGTTGATTTACACCAGTTTGAAGGATTATCATTTAAGCTACTATCAAATGTGTCTAGATCCAGATTGAGTGATGCACCATTTGGAATTATCCAGTTATTTTTATTGTAATATACTTTATCTATTATTGTTCCATCATTATGCATGAGTATGATTTCGTCCTCAGTATTTGAAAGTTTAAAATTAGAATACTCATAATCGCACATAATCCCACCATTTTTAGAAGAATTATTATTTCTACATAATACAATATAACTCATAGGTAAGATTGTAAGATTTGATGAGATAATATGGTAATCTCTATCATTATCCTTAATAATTAAACCATACAGATTATATGTTCTATCCGTTGGATTATACAATTCAAGATATTCTCCATATTGATCATATACGGAGTTTGGATTTACCATAATCTCGGTTATTATGATATTGCCAGATTCTGATTCTATTTCTATTCCAGAGACAGATACTGAAAATATTATTGATAATATCAATGAGGTATATATCAATTTCATGGTTATCACATATTTTGGATTACTTCTTTAAATTACAAATTATGTTTTTATATATTATTTTATAATTCTATAAATAAAATCAAACAACTCCCCACTTTAGTATGAAGTATGAGCAAGACTGTAGAACAGTCTTGACTCAGACAAAACTCTCCGAGTTTTGCCGATGTAACC
>CAZQER010000052.1:0-7876 GCA_964592095.1 uncultured archaeon | reverse complement strand
TTACAAAAAAAGAAATCACAATGAATAAAAGTATATATAATGAATTGTTTGAGTTATTTCTTTCAACATTTTTAACTGTCGTCTTTACTGGGATTGTTGTAGTTGTTTCAAAACAATCGGGATCCAAATCCCTACAATCTGGATCACATACACCATCTCTATGGAATTCGCACAAACCATCATCAATGGCATCAAATCTATAGAGAAATATAGGTCCTTTATGGAAAATCCATAACTCCTCTGCATCTTCACTGTAAGGTATCTTTATCTCAGTGTTCCAGTAATCCAATTCACCAACCGGTTTTCTTGTATAATATATTTCAAATCTTGTATCTACTTCTTTTATCTCATATTCGGTGAAATCCACAGGCAAAAATGTCCTATATAGTAAAGAATCATTCTTCAGGTAAACTGCCAATGAGTAATCACTTACATCACCCCAACCCAATCTTGCTGGTGTTACCTCTCCATTTATTGCTTTTATATCCACATAAACAGTATCGTTTTTATAAATAGTTAGATTTACATTAAAAACCTTCTCAGCACCTACCGTTCCAATAAGTAATCCTATAAGCAAAATTAAAATTAGGAACCGCATTTTCCTTCAGCCTCTACCGCATCTGAACATATATATCCTGCATCGGTGGGAAATAACTCCTCCTCCCCTGAAATTTCTAAATCCCTCTGTATTTCTTTACACCTTACATATTTATCCTCCTTTGTACATTCCATATACTGTGGCTTAACATCAACTCCTATACCAGCCAATCCAAGTTCCTTACATATACCTTCATGTATTAATTCTCCCTCATGGCTTCCAAGATGAATCTCCCATATATATCCCTTCTTCAATGTGAATGATTCAGGTATGTAGTATTCTCTACCCTCATCCTCACTTCCCTTCCCTGTTATAATCATCGTTCCACATCCCGTTCCTCTCTCACCATCTCTTGTTATGTAATCTATCCCAACTAAATTTTGCGTTATTGGATTTTTGCTTGATTCATACAATGCCCACATACCCCCCAATTTATCATCCAATAGCAGAACCTTTGCAATACCAAATTTTGCAACCCTTCCAATTACCTTTGCTGCAGTTTTTGTACCTTCTAAACCCTTACCTACCAGAACATAAACCTTTGATTCCTCATCAAAGTTCAGGAGGTTCATTAATGTCCTACCACCATTCCTCATCGCATTTGCCAAATCTCCAAGTATCTCCATAAGTCTTCCCGTGAATTTTAGAAGGGCTTTTTCCTCTACCCTGCTTCTTGTTATAGCCGCTAGATCATCGCTATATCTTTCCACAAAATTATCTATTCCCTTCTCATCTTTATAATAATCTAATATAGCTCTGGCAGTTACATATTCTCCACCCTCCCTGAGTCTTCCCATTTTATACTTACGATAAATATAATTTAGATCATAATATCTATTCCATCTGTATATAATATCATAACCCGAGTCAGGATATATATTATCTAATTCGTTCAGTACGCGACGCTGTGTCTCTATACCTGCCATTTCTATAACCGTAAGTATGCTTTTATCATCTGGAAGATATTCTCCCGGTAAGAAATTATATGAATTGTATGAATGAGGATGTCCAAATTCATGAGAGCCAACTTCTATTAAATCAGAGATATAATAACAATTTTCAAACATAATTGTTTTGGAGTAGAAATTGTAATAACCGCTAGACACCCCTTCAAACTCCATTATCTTTGTTCTGATATTTTGTCTGGGTAAGGTTCTTGGAGGTCTGATTACCCTTTTAATAAAATCTGCAAATGTTACCCTCTCATTATTGTATCTGAACATCCTAACATCATATATTAGTGTTTCGGCAATTTTATTGTTTGTTGGAACATTTAGTCCCATCCCTCTTATAATATTTCCACTTCTAAAAAATTCATCAACAATTCTTTCTGCTCTTTTAGGTTCTATCTTTTTAGCCTCAAGAGCCTTTATAAATTCATTTTTTATATCATTAAATTCCGGGTCCCTCTTGATCTTCTCTACAATCATTTTGCTTATCTTTTCTTTATCTTCAAGTTTGAAATATAGATCTGGAAAGTTAATATCTCTATATTTCGTTCTTAGGAGATTTCTTAGGTCATTTTCAACCTTTTCAGCTGCCCTTTCCCCTATATATGCTTTTCCATATAGTTCATCTCCCAACTCTTTAACTACTTCACAATCCGTTTCTCTTTTGAGGGTTTCATGAACCTCTAACTCCCCCCCAGTTGTTCTTAGACCATTACCAAACCTCGATGTAGCCAATAAGTATATCGCCCCAGTGCATGCATATCCCTCCAAGAATGCCTCACCCTTGCATAACTCCTCCTCCTTTTTATTTCTACCGGTTATATCATCAGTGAAATTGAAGACAACCGAACACTCTGGACATTTTGCCTTGCATTCCCTTGTTGGCTTTATATCATTCACTGGAACTATTGGATTTAGACTTCCAACGGGGAATACCGGGTCATAGGGGCTTATTGTTGCAGAACCCCTCTCACCATTCCTTATCTTGGTTAGAAGTTCACCAATAGTATATACTATGGCATCTATATCCAGTTCATTCTCATTATCCCCATTTCTGGTAACATTTATTACACAATATTTTTCACTCTTTGGATGTTCTCCATACTCAAACTCCCATGTATTCCCACACCAACTAATTCTCGCTTTATGAGGTCCTGTATCATAGTGTGGAATGAACTTACTTCTGCATGTTAGGGTTATTGATTCGTCAGAATTCAGTGAAAGTTCTGTTTCTTCATAATTTCCTTCATAGCATTCATCACTATAATCTATCCAATCAATCTCTCCCCTTCTTTTTACCTCCCATTTCAAATTACTTGAACATGGAGGACCATTATTTATCAGAGTTACTGTTAGAACCGTTACAATATCCTTCTCTCCAGAGAGACCTCCACAGCAACCGAAGTCGTAACCTTCAGGAACACACTTATCAAATGCCCATGATTTTTTACATTTGTATGGCGTATCTCCTGAGCATCCATCACCAAACACACATCCTTGGTCACATTCATAGCAATATCCCTTTCCTTCCTCAGGCTCACCACATGCCTTGAAGTCATATCCTGGAACAACACATTTATCTGGCCACCATGCCCTCTTGCACAGATATGGTGCTTCATTACTACATTCCTCTAAATTCTTTTCACACCCCTGATTACAGATATTAGATGCCGGGAATACTACTGCAATTGAGAGTATAATGATAAATACCAATATTGCTAATTTATTTTTGATTTCCATTTTGTTTATGGTGAATATATATCCTCTGCATTAAATATACATTCCACTTCTCCTTTACATGAAGGGTCATCTGAGCAATCTGCATCATCACAATCAATTAAACTATCACAATCATTATCTATATTATCACTACATTTCACTTCTTTTCCACCACAATCGCTATCAACATTATCAATGCATCCATCCAAATCGTTATCAATATTATCATCACAGATTTCATTTGTTATAACTCTATTACATACTGGTGTTTTTGTTCCCCCTCCAGGGGACCTGAATGTGTAAAATAGTATATTTATAAAATTAATAGAAATTGCAAGCAATACCAATGCAATTATAACATACTTGATGCTCTGTTTTGCCTCACTCCTCTCATAGGGACCAAATGATGTTATTAGTGCAAGACCATGAATTGCAAATAGAACTGCTGCAATTATCACAGCCACTAAGGAAATTAGATTTAGAATCTCTATAATCTTCCTGTAATTCCTACAATTTGCAGCACAGGTTATCTCACACTGTTTTTTTGCATCCTCATCATCAATATCAGAGCACCATTTCGTACAGCACGATTCACACCCCTTCTCATCTCTGCCACAATTTGCATAACCGCCACATGCCTGTCCCCATATCTCTTTACATGTCCTGCAACATTCTATTTCCATAGCTTCCCCACCAAAATATCCGTGATACTTAACTGCTTCTTCCGTTATTTCTCTACCATGACAGACACCTGTACATATGCATTTAACTGGTTTTTTTACAACAAAACATCCCCATGCCCTGCATTTTTCACTACATTTCTCGTATGAAATGTCGCAGGGTGTTGTTTTAAAACAGCAGCAGACACTGCCTGAAGGACACCCTAATACCTCTAACCCGGGAAATCCAGGAAATTCCTCACTATTCCTGAGATTATAATAACAGATATTACTATTTAGTCCACAATAGTGCTGGGTACTTACACACTCTGATTTTAGCATACATGAACCATTGTATCCGAATTCTTTACAGACATCATCACATGACTTACCTGAGACTAAATTAGAAGAAGTAATTAATAAACATATTATTATCAAAATTATTGAAAGCCTAGAATCCATCTTTTTCTATTTAACACCGAGTTCATTTAGTTTTTTCATCCATAGTTTTGTATCCCCTGTAACCAAAAGAACATCCTTCTCTTCATTGTTTTCAAGATACCTCAATCTTATATACTCCCTAAACAATTTTCTCTCAACCTTTATGTTCTTAATTGATTTTAGATTTATATCAAGAATGACATCTGTATCCTTACCGATTATCCTCTTATTTGTCAGATATAAACTTAGGTATTTATGAGACCTCTTTCCAAAAAATCTACCTTTTTTTCTTGGAAATAATACATAACCCTTATCTATACTCTCCAAGATTATATTCTCATCGTCATCGAGTTTTGGTGGTATTACTTCCTTCTCAAATGAAACAAAGATTAAATAAGAGCCAAAAACAGCGATAATCATTGCCACAAAACTCATTATTAAATCAAAGTGAGTCAGAAGATTGTAGATAAAAGCCAGAATTAATGCGATAAAAATAAATATTGCAATTCCCTTATATCCCAATTCTTTTATGTCACTTAAATCTAATCTCATTTTCTAACATTTATTATTAATTTTTATAAGATATAAAATTATATGCAATTATATACCTCAATTGGGATATATTTACTGCTTACCATGGTGGACCCTTAGGTGGGCCAACAGGTTTTGGTGGCGATATCTTCTCTTTTTCATATTCCTCTATTTCAGCCTCTTCTATCATATCTGCAGTGGCAGATAGCCATGGGACCTCAAGGGCAGAGAATGATATTATCATCATTGCAATCCAGTCCATCATACCCATCGCAAACAATGGGGCTATAATAATTAAGAGATATGATGATAACCCCATCCCAATCCTGAATGCCTGTTCATGCACCAATTCATTTGGCATATGTATAACTGCCAATGTAATTCCAAGTAATATAACCGCCTCAACAAATTGCATCAGTATCCACCATCCAGTCTGATAGAGCATTTCTGTCCCAAGCCTCCTTGTAAAATGAAATGAATGAAGAAATATTGTTAATGGAAAGAAAACCGTCCACAGAATAACCATAAAAAATCTCAGTACAAGAAGGATGAATGCGCCAAGATAGAATATAAGTTGGAACATGGCTATAAAAAGACCACTGAGAAATGCTATTGTTGTAATTTCAATGAAATACCATGTCAATGAATTTATGCATTCAGTACACATGAATTTCTTTACAAGCCCTATATCAATTAGGCTGAGGGTGAATACAGATAATAGATGAATCAAATCCAGAAATAGTTGCATTATTGGTATTGTTAGTATTATCAGACCTACTGAGAGAATCAACCTTAATAGTGTTGACTTTGCCCTTGCCCTTCCTATTGGAGATGCGGAAACAAATAATAGATAAAATGCAGTTAATATTATGGCAAGAACATAGAATGGTTCAATTAGATGTATGAAAAAGTCCACAGCATTGACAACAATGGGTTTTGTTAAATCCGGTTTTAATAAAATGAAGTTATCTATTTTCTCACACATTACCTCTGTTTGGTCCAGAAATGCAATCTTAAAGAAGAGTGCAACAAGAGATCTTCCCCCAAGTGACTTTCTAACCCAGTGCTGAAATCCATGCTCTATATTATGCCGGATACCAGACTTTTTGATAGCACCTCTGAGTTTATCTAATAGTCCCATTTCTGCATTATGGCCACTATTTATAACAGATGATGCTCCATAACTGATTATATCATCAGCCATATGAGATGCAGGTGTATGCGATGCTTCGGTCCATGTTATATCTATGGTTGAGCAATCATCAGGGTCTGGGCTTTCACCCTTAACTGATGCATAGATGTGATTACAATTATTACTTACAAAATCAAACTCCTCAACCGCAATATCTGCAAGTTCATCGTTTGTGATTCCAGTATCTGAATAGAATCTTACACCTCTTCCCTCAACTGCAGGGCTTTCAGCAAGTTCTGTTCCACCAGTATCCAATGCCGTCTGTATTGCAATTAACGCCCTTTTATCTGTTTTATCACATACCTTCTTTATAACATTTTTAAGCGCTCTGCATGTATCTTTTTGCATATAATGAGAATCCTCCTTTACAAATCTTACACATTCGCTATCTATTTCACATCTTATTATATATTTATCAAATTCCTTTGTGTCTGGAAGGATTCTACAAACGCTGTGAGGCACACCTGCAGATTCCTCACTTTCATGCGTTGATTCACCACAAGTTAGTTCAGTTTTATGTGGAGGTATTGGAGGTTTAATACATGCACCATCCTCACATTTGTATGAACATTTATAATCTATGTAGGCTGCAGTTCCATCTTCTTTGCAGTAGTATTCTCTCAGATTTTTTTCATCTATGCAGTAATCTGTATATTTTTCCCCATATTTATCTGTAACTGTACCTTTTTCATTGTAGTTTTTACCTCCATCTGTGTCTGTGCATTGTGCTTGGTACTCAACTACAAAATCAAATTTATTATCATTATCTAAATCCCAACTTCTCTCATCATCATATGAGCAATCAATAAATTTATTTTCTCCGGCAATCTGCCATTCATATGTTTCAGCATCAGTATAACAATTGTTATTGTTTACTCCTTTTATATTTGAGTATCCCTCTGGAAGTCCTGAAGAAATACGCACACAAAATGGTGAACCTTTATTGGTTATTATTGACCAATACCCATCAGAATCTGTAACAACATTCGTTCCATCACAGAAATTTAAATTGCAAATATCTAAATTTACACCACCGATACCCTCTCCTGTATCTTTGGTTACTCTACCAGAAATAACGATATGGTTGGGGAATAAATCACCCCATTTATAGCGAATTGGTTCAATCTGATAATCCCACCCTCTTGATCCTCCTGGATAGCACTGAGTAATAAGAAATTCCATATCATTCAAATCTGCTGCTATACCTGAAACTCCCTGATCATCATTATGATATGGATTATTGACATCGTGAGCTTCCCTATATACATCATACATGCTATCTACATCTATTCTGCCTTCATTTTTGGCATTATCAAATTTTTCTATAATATAATTGTACATCTTTGGATCTACAGACTCTTTCCCATAAGGAACTGTCTCAGGTAGATAATAATTGCCATATATGGAGATTATTCTAAATTTGTCATTGGTAATTCCAGCATCATAAGCCTTTTGATGTAACTCACTTTCTGGCCACCTGATAAAAGGACCTATCTGAGATCCATCCTCCATTACTATTGCATTATTGGAATCACCTTGTGATGGCAGTGTTATAAGGTCTTGATTTGGCCATAAGGTTTTTGCCTCATATATCTCCTTAATATTATTAAAAGACGATTTGGAGGAACTTTTTATATCTTCCAGAATTTCTTTATAAATGATATTTGAAGTTAAATACCGACCTTCGGGGATGTTATCAGGTAATCTCTCATCTCCTGTGATAAGAGAAATAAATATTCCGTATCTGTTCACTCCAGCAGAAAATGTCCCTAAAAATCCCGGCCAA
>CAZQER010000051.1:0-8047 GCA_964592095.1 uncultured archaeon | reverse complement strand
TGAAATAAACTCATTTAATCTCCTAATTGCATGCAATTTCTCCCTTCTCTCAACCCTCGCTTGTTCAATAGCATCTATTAGTATTGAAGATATTTTTTTCATGCGTCTCGGTTTAACTTTATATGGATAACCATCCTTACCTCCAACAGAGAATGAATATTTGACTGGGTCTCTCCAACTAACCTCAGTTCCATAAATTAAATCAGCAGTTAATGCCAACGCCCTTAAAGTTTTTGGACCCACACCCTTCATTCCAATAAGTTCTTCAAAATCCTCGACTTGTTTTTCATAAGTTTTTAATAGTATTAGTTTTAAACTTCTTTCATTTATATCTTCTTTTATCACCACATGATGTCTTCTTGGAATCTCTAAGACAGGTATATTTGAATATTCATTCAATGTCTTCTGAAAAGGCTGAAAAGGTTTCTTTAGTTGTCTTATTTCTCCAAGAATATTTTGAGGATCCTCATTTGCTATGTCAACACACGCCTTTCTAGATGCCTCACTCTCCTTTGCAACCATATTCAAAACCTTTCCTTTTACATCACAACAAATTGCATGATTTGGTTCATTTACAAAGCTATCAATCTTCTTTCCAAACCAATGATACCTTCTTGCGTATCTTGTTTCTGGATTCATGCCCTGCTGTATAACTGCCCAGTTTCCTTTTTCTGTGAATATAATGCAGTGATGATACAAATTAAATCCATCCTGGATTCCCGTATTATCAACCTTCGCTGAAAGTTTGCTTGAGTATTTTAGAGATTCTATCTTTTTTGAGGATAATGAAAAGATATCACCAATCTTTACTATTTCCTCTGGCGTCTTTTTAGAGGTTTTTCCCTTACCTCCACAGATAGCTATTCCAAAATCCTCTGGATTCAATGCCATTTTAAGGGCGCCACAGACTGTGGTAGTAACACCTGATGAATTCCAATCAAATCCAAGTGCGCATGAAAACCCTTGAAACCAGTATGGATCACTAAGCCTTTTTAAAAATTCATCCTGAGAATATTCATATACAATAACCTCGGTTATGGCTCTGGCTAATTTTACCATATTCTCAAACAACCACCTTGGACATGACCCATAATGCAGTGGCAGTTCAGCTATTCCAGTGCGTTTCATTACAAACACGCAAGGAATAACCTTGCGCTTTCACCCCCCTTTTTTGAAATTGACATTTTGTATGATTATATATTACATACTCCACACTTCAGTGTGGAGTTGTTTGATTTTTATTTTTATGCATTTAAAGATTGTAAAGTGTTGCTCTGGTAAAAAGTCAAATTCTTTTTCTAATAAATATCCAGCCTCCTCCATTTCCTTTTTAATAACCTCTTTTGGGATACTATGCCTAAATAACCAACGAAAGGTTAAAGGTTTATCTTTTTTGTAATCTATTATGATAATCCTGCCATCTGGTTTCAGAAAATCTTTTAAATTTCTAAAATATTTTACTCTGTTTGATATATGATGTGTGACATTACGCATAAATATGAAATCCAATCCCTTTTCAGGTAGATTCAATCTATCTCCCCTAACAAGGATTGTTACGAGGTTATTTAATCCTCTTTCCTCGGCACTGTTTTTGACATATTCTAAAAATTCTGGATTTGTATCAAGTGCATAAACTCTCCCTTCTTCCCCTACTATTTCGGCAAATCTTAGAGAAAAATAACCACCCCCTGCTCCAATGTCAGCAATACTTTGACCATGTTTTAATCCAATAGCCCTTATGATTTGCTCTGGTTTATTTTTCGGATCAGAAGCCTTTTTATTTAGCATCTTTACTTGAAAGTTTGTCATTTTTGACCTTCCTTCATTGTGTTATTTATTACAAATTCAGCAGGATACTATAAGCTTTAGCTTATAGATGAATGGTAATGTTGAATTTGTAAGTTACATCAGCAAAACTCGGAGAGTTTTGTCTGAGTCAAGACTGTTCTACAGTCTTGCTCATACTCCACACTTCAGTGTGGAGTTGTTTGATTTTTATTTTTATGCATCTTATTTTCAAAACCCGCTCATGCATATCATATCGGGATTAGGGGCAAGAGAGGTTTGGAAAATCCTTGACAAAGATTATGTATAGGTCAACTACCAAGGTGGGTGTAAGCAAGCAGAGAGTCAATAGCAGTTGCATTTATCTATCCATATTTATTATTTACGATACTAAACTTTATATCATCATACCATCGTAGTATATCCATAGGTAATTCTGAAATGTGTCTTACTATACCGCCAAGAGCTGTCTTATCCTCTTCAAGATTAAATCCATCAGGCATAAATTCAGGAACATTATCTACATATACACTATCTAAGAATAGCATAGCCAAAATTCTGTCTTTAGAAGGATTCTCAGGAGTACCCCATTCTGTTTCCCATTTTCCTTTTTTAGCTTGTTTCCCTTTATCAGGCGTTGCTAGTACAAATTTAATTTTATTTGTAATCCTATAATACAACGAATAGAATAAAGTTTCTGTAAGTCTGCCATGCAAACTTACTTTACAACTTACTATAACTATGGGAATTTGATATTTACGAGAGAATACGACAACATCTGTATCCCCTACAACTCCTGTATCAAATATAGTACTAATTATTTCTGGATTGTCCAATAAAAATTGACGATTCTTAGCAAAGTTCACAATTGGTATGAATAATGTCCTATACAATCTGGGGAATTCTAATTTAATTATTTCTATTTCCTTTCTCTTACCCATTTTTTGAATTTCTATATCTTCTATTATTTTTCTGAGTTCTTTATTTTTTGTAGTTTCTAATATTTGCTTAAAGCTATCTTTTAGAAGGTTTTCAACATAATTTTCCCAATCATTTCCCGCTTTAGAAACAGCACTTTGTCTTGCTTTTAATATCTCTTCACGAATAATTTCATCGTTCATTTTTATCATCCCAATATATCTTTGTCTGTAATATTTGAGATTCTGATATTAGCCTTTTTTTAGATAACTGACAATAATTTTCATCTATTTCTACTCCAATACCTTTTCTATTTAATAAAGCACATGCAATTAAAGTACTTCCACTTCCCAAAAATGGATCTAACACAGTATCACCAACAAAGCTAAAAAGTTTAATGCATCTTTTAGGTAGTTCAACAGGAAATGGAGCAGGATGTCCAACCTTCTTTTTACTTTCTCCTGAAAATGTCCATACACCATTTGTCCACTCCATAAACTCCTTTTTGGTTATATCAGAAATTCCAGTTTGGATTCTTGACCATCTCTTTTTGTAGAGTATAACAATAACTTCTACGGGTGCTATAACATAAGGTGCTTTTGCACTAAGCCAAGAACCCCAAGCGGTTCTTCTTGATATATTACCTTCATTCCATATTATCGTTGAAAAATATTTCCATCCAACTTTTTTAGCAATATTAATTATATCAGCATAAACGCTTTGGAAACCAGCTTCTTTTCTTCCTTTACTTTTATCTAATGGTATGTTCAAACACATTCTTCCATCAAATTTCATCAATAAATATGCTTTTTTTAGCCATTTTTCAGTGAATTCAAGATATTTCTCATATGAGATATCATCCCTAAAGGAATTGTAATGGATATCCACATTATATGGTGGGGATGTTACAATTAGATCAATTGAATTTTTCTCAATTAGTGTTGTTGTTAAAAAATCATCGTGAATTATTTTAATTTTTCTCCCCATTACCTCAAAGAATACTCCTTTTTCTTTCACTTCCAATAACTCCATGTTACCTATATTTGTTTCTATGTTTATATCATGTTTATTTCTATTTCCATTCAAGAGGCTATATGATCATGTATATCATATCGGGATTAATAGGGATTAAGCGAAGTTGCGAACGAAGAGAGAGGATGGATTTTGATTTATTGAGGATATTTTATAAAGTGAGTTTAGGTATTATATTATAAGTTCGGATACTAAAAACTCATATATAGAATGTTAGTTGGTATAGATGATACTGATTCGTTAAAGGGAGGATGTACGACATATATTGCTTCTGTTTTACTGGAGAGGTTAATGGGTGAAAAAAATATCGAATTTTTTGGTAATTTACCAAAAAAATTGATAAATTATCGATTTCCAAGACTTATAAGACTAAATCCCAACATTCCCTATAAGACAAGGGGTAATGGAGCAGTTGCATTTTTTGTTTCTGATGAAGATATTGATGATAAAAAGGAGATAATCATTAAATTTGTGGAAAAGCATTCATATCTCAAGGATAAAAATACAAATCCCGGTATTGTATTTCTCAAGGATTATAATAAAATTTCAATATTGAATGGATTTTATAGAAAGGCTGTATCTGAGTTGGTTTCTATGGAATATGCGGAAATTATAGCAAAAAGGGTGAATGCTGATGTTTATAGATTTAACAATGGCAGTGGTATCATTGGGGCATTAGCCGCGATAGGTGCTGATTTAAGTAAAGATAAAACATATGAATTACTGGCATACAGAAAAAAAGAGAATTATGGCAAGGAGAAAAGGATTGACAAAAACTCGGTATTTAGAATGAATTATATTCTCTATCCAGAGACATTTGATAATGTAGATTTAGAAACAGAGCAGATTTTAATAACACCTAAGGGCTATGACCCAGTATTCTGTGGAATACGAGGGGAAAGCCCAGAAATAGTTAAAAAGGCTTTTGGTACTATAAAACCATTGGAGGATATAGAAAGAATACAGATATTTGAAACAAATCAGGCAACTGATGCACATCTAAGGGAAAGGAGGATATATGAGTTAAATGCATACGATTGTGCGATACTAAATGGAGTTGTATCAAGAGAACCAAAAACAATAGAGGGGGGTCATGTAATATTTGGGCTAAAGGATAACACTGGTGAAATAGATTGTGCAGCATATGAGCCGACAGGAAATTTTAGAGATGTGATAAGGAAACTCATTGTTGGAGACAGAATAAGGGTTTATGGTGGAATTGGCAAATATTTAACTACATTAAATCTTGAAAAGATTCAGATCATGAAATTAGGTAGGATTTATAAAAAAGAAGTGCCTGTCTGCTGTGGAAAGAAAATGACATCTGCTGGGAAAGGGAAGGGTTTTAAATGTAAGAAGTGTGGAAAAAAGGTTGGAAATGATTCTATGGTTCTGGAAGAAATTTCAAGAGATATTGATTTAGGCTTGTATGAGGTTCCTCCAAGAGCAAGAAGGCACTTAAGCAAACCATTGGTTAGGATATTGGGATGAATGAAAGAATAAAACTTAATTTAGGATGTGGAAGGATATACAAACCTGGTTATATAAATATAGATAAATTTGATAATAGTGTGGCAGATGAAATTTCCGATATATGCGATCTACCATTTAAATCAAATTCTATTGACTTAATTGAAGCATTTCAGGTAATAGAACATTTTGATTATATTCATTGTAAATATATTTTAAGTGAGTGGTTTAGGGTTCTAAAACCAAATGGAAAACTGATAATAGAGACACCAGATATGGAAAAAGCCTTCAAAAAATTTATTTCTACTGACATAATAAATCAAAAAACAACATTACAATGGATTTATGGAATTGATAGTCCGGGGATGTTACATAAAACTGGTTTTACATTTAATCTACTAAAGGATTTATTAATGGAGACTGGTTTTAGTGATGTATTAAGAAAAAGGCAAAAGACACATTTATATGAGCATGGAATGAGAATTGTATGCAAAAAACCTGAAGGATATGGAAAGGGACAAATCTTAGCATATTTTAGAAAGAGGGTATTAAATGAAATTAGTGATAATTCCTATATCTTAATTCCATTAGAAAACTGGATTGAAATTTTAATTGATTCTTATAGAAAATTTGATAAAGATAAAAATAAGGATGTTTTATTGGATAAACTCATTTCTAAAACTGCTATATGTAATCCCAGAATCCCACTGATTTTTCTTGAAGAGTGTTTGAAATGTGGTGTATTAAAAAAATCTGAAATTGTAGAGGAGATAGATTTTCTAAATTTTCTGAAAAAGGAAAGATTTCATGAGAGGATATTCACATTATGGATGAAAAGAAGGAAAGACATTGGGGGAATGCATTTATTGAATGTATATAAATCTGGGTTTTTATTAGAGATTGAGAGGTTGATTTTAGATATTCTAAAGGATAAATTGAATTATAGAGAGAGATTGGATTATATAATAAACCTAAAACCAACTAATACATTAATATTTGATTTTGATCTGATACTATTAGAGGCAAATAAATTATTTAATTTAGGTATAAAGCAATTTTATAAAAAAGATTTTACAAATGCTATGGACAGCTTTATAAGATCCTCCAAGATGAATCCTGTTAATCCTATGGTTTACTGGAATATTGCCAGACTTGGATGTATTTTAAAATTTAAAAAATATAAAATAGTAGATAATTATAAAAAAACCTTAAAATTATTGAGGGATAATAGGGTTAAAGAAGAATTAAAAAATGTAGAGGTTGATAGAATTCATTTAATTCCAAAACAACCAGTTATTGAAAATGGATAAAAGTATTTATGAAATAGGAGAAAAATTAGGTATAACAAAAAAGGATATTGTAGAGATAAAGAGAGCCAAGATAAAAGAAAAACTTTTTAGTAAGCTTTGGCTTCCTCTGTCTGGACTCATCTCTATACTAATCCATCTTACTGGATGCATAAGTAGGGAATCTCTAACTACAACAACTACAACTATTACAACAACCACTACTACAACTATTACAACCACAACAACCAGTGCAGGATATCCATTTGCAGCTAGTTTAGTCCCATTGGCATCTATTATATCAAAAAAGAAAAGGTCAAGAATTAAAACATTATTAATTTCTGCTGCTGCATTCCTACTGTTATTGAAAGCAACTCCGGTATTTGGAGAGGCAATAAAGTATAATGTCTATAGAAAACAAACATTATCAACTTAAATGTGCAGTATGGGAGTTTACTCTGAAATGTAATTTAAGATGCTCTCATTGTGGCTCTAAAGCTGGTATTCCAAGAGAAAATGAGTTAAATACAAAAGAATGTTTTAAGGTATGTGAGGAATTAGCTGATTTAGGCTGTGAGGATGTTTCTTTAATGGGTGGTGAACCATTTTTAAGAAAAGATTGGTTTTCTGTTGCTTCATGTATTAAAGATTTGGGTATGAATTTAGCATTTGTATCCAATGGTACAATTCTTGAGAGATATATAGAAAAAATTTCTAAACTTGAACCGAAGGTTGTTGGAATAAGTTTGGATGGGATAAAGGAAAATCATGAGAGGATAAGGGGGAAAGGAACTTTTGAGAAAACAATAAAAGCAATTAATTTATTGAGGGAAACAGGAATACAGACAACAGTAATTACAACAGTAAGTAAAATTAATTTTAGAGATTTACCAAAAATGAAAAATTTAATTTTTAAAAAGGGGGTAAATTGGCAAATCCAAGTGGCTCAGCCTTTTGGTAATTTTAAAAAAGAGCAGATGTTATCAAAAGAGGAATTCTATGCTACCGCCCTGTTTATAGCGAAGGAGAGAATAAAAAATAAATTTGAGGATATGCCAGTAATTGGTGCACATTGTTATGGTTATTATTCAAATATTTTACCTGGTTGTAACTGGAAAGGATGTCGGGCAGGAATAACAGCTTTAGGTATAACAAGTGATGGAGGGATTGTAGGATGCTTATCTATAGGAAATGATAGATTTATAGAAGGAAATATAAGAGAAAAATGCTTAAGTGAAATCTGGGAAAATCCAAAAAATTTTTTATATAATAGAGGATTTAATAAAACAAAACTTGGACCAAATTGTACAGATTGTAAATATGCCTTGGAATGTAAAGGTGGATGTAATGCTATGTCTTACACAATTACAAATCAGTTTCACAATAATCCATATTGTTTTTATGCTATTGAAAATTATATATTTAAATAAATAAAATTTTTATAACTAAAAATTAAAACAGGAGGTAATAAAGATGAGAATAAAAAATCGTTTGGTATTCTTGATGTTTTTTGTATTAATTATAAATGTCTCTGCTCAAGATGTGGATACTTTGAT
>CAZQER010000050.1:0-8152 GCA_964592095.1 uncultured archaeon | reverse complement strand
CCTGGTTCATCTTCTTTAGCTCTTTATCCCACGAATCAAGAAACTCCAAACTTAAGCAGGATTACTCTCCTCACTAACTATAATTATAACCCCTCATCTATACCCTTTATTGTCTCTATAATATCCTACCGTATCCATATTATACCCTTCCCATACGGAGCCATACCTCTCCTTTATCTGATACTCTATTGGTTTTACCTCTTCAATACTCTTAACAACATGTTTTCTATCTATCACCTCCGAACCCTCCAATATTGCCTTGTCCCCAGCCCGTCTTATCAATCCACCAAGTTCCCTTAACCTTAATGATAGGGCATTTCTGACACCATCCACTATCTGAGCACGCCTTTTGGATTCATTTATTATTTCCTCAATAGCCTCTCTTGTAGCGGGAGGGATTCTGCCATCATCATGAATCTCCTGAGCAACAAACCTTGCCATTTTCATACAATTCTCCTCATTATATGGCATGGTTGTCTCTAAAAGAATTTCATAACCATTTCCAATGATTCTAGATCTAAGTGGAGGTAATATGTCATTTAAATCACGCATATTACAAGCACCAACGAAAATAAAATCACATGGCACATCCTCCACCTTGACAGATGCTCCAGCAGAGTGTGGATTTCTACCAATTATGGAAAATTTTTTATCCTGCATTGCAGTTAAAATGAAATTCTGTAAATATCGCATATGTGGCAACTCATCTATAAAAAGAACACCCTCATGCGCTTCATGTATTGCTCCGGGGATAACCCTGCTATAGTCCGGTGTTCCAATCTCTGGGTGGCTTCCATAGGGGTCATGCCTAACATCGCCCAAAAGCTCTGTTTCAGATGCCCCGGTGGCATGAACAAAGGGTACCCTATCTATTGGCACCAAAACCTTGTATTGTTTCTTTTCATTAACCCTTTCTCTATCAACAATCCCTTGATCCAAAACACATACCCTATCATCACCGATGCGCCTATAAATGATTGTTATCTCTTCACCATCTCTACCAACCTGCGTTGTCTGAACCTCCTTTTCTGGCTTTTCTATATCCATTTCAAAAACCTCTGTGATAATATCACCAAATGGAGAGGTTCTCCTGTTCCACACCTTTCTACAATATTTATTACTACCACATCTTGGACAAATCTTTTCACTACTCTTGCTTATCTCACCACAGCTACTACATCTAAACCCCAACTGCTCCGCAACAAATGTAGGAACCTCCAATGGAGATACAATATTGCCCTCTATCATCCCTTTTTTCTCTTTTTCTATAGCCTCTTTGGATACAACCTCCAATATTGGTCTTTCTGGACTACTTGGATTGTGCCTTACCCTTATCTCCTCATTCGGTTTTGGTAACTCCATTGCCATTGCCTGAGCAAGCATAGATTTTCCAATACCTGGAGGACCCACAAGAAGAAGATGGCGTCTTTGTTTTATTGCACTCTTTACCTTCTCAACCGCCTTATCCTGCCCAATAATCCTATCTATAGGTCTTTTTGGTATTTCAATGTCTTTTGTTGTTTCTATCTCGTCAAGATACATCTTTATTATTTTATTTATATTATATGGAATGAAAGATAAATACCATCATTTTAGGAATATATGCTCCTTATTACATCACTGCTTGTTATTATACCAATCAACACAGTATCTTCTATTACTGGAAACCCACCATAACCCGTTTTCTTAATTAATGTTGATACCTCCGCAATATCCTGGTCTGGACTAACAGTTACAACATCTTTCTCCATTATCCCTTCCACCCTCTCATCTAATATCTCCTCAACAGAACTTCCTCTAACTCCTTTAAATTCCCCATAGCCTATGAATTTAAGAACATCAAATACAGTAACAATACCAACCAATCTATCCTCAAGGATTACCGGAAGCCTCCTCAATCTATTTCTTACCATAATCTTGGATACATCAGATATCCTCATACCAAGACTAGATGTTATACATTTTTTACGCATAGATTCCCTCACAGATATCCCAAATTCATCTCCCGTTGGTAAGATATCTCTCTCTGTTACAATAGCAATTACTTTTCTATTCTCTATATTATCCACTATGGGAATGGCGCTGGTTCTTTTATTCATCATTATCTCTATAACATCATCAATCTTGTCTTTTTTTTCAACATACATGGCATTAGCCATTATCTTGCTTATTGGGCAATTTATTGCAGATAGAAAATTTCCATTATAGTCCTTGAGTATTATGTTGTATTTTCTACCACCACCAAGAAAATCAAGAATATCTATCGCCACCGCCAACCCCTCCAATCTTTTAGTTCCCGCATCGGTTACGGGAATCCTCCTGAAGTCATGTTCTTTCATCAACTTGGCAACATTCTTTATAGAATTCATCGGGTGTGTTGTTACAACGTTCCTTTCCGCCACAAACATAACATTCCCTTCCTTTTCAACTACACGGGATTTGAAGTCTCTTGGCCCCCTATCCATGCTTTTTTTTATATCTCTATAATTCATTTTTCATATTTAATTTTTGATCACGATATACATGAACCCTCTGCTACTACATTGTGCCTATGGATGGACTCCTCTGAAGTAACCCTAACCCATATCCTGCAGTTTTTGAATCTATTTTTTGCATTTTTCAGTATGCTCCTCGTTACATCCTCAACAAACATGGGGTTTTTGAACATCTTATTAACAACATATCTCTCATCCTCAATTTTAAGTAATGTATAAACCTCAGACGGAAACGATTTCTCAACAACATCCACCATCTCCTCCAATGCTATATCCTTATCATAATCTGTTCTTATTCTTAATATGGCTTTGGCTCTCTGAATATGTGATTTTCCATGACTCTTTTCCATAGCATGCGGGCATAATGTATTACCCAAAACCTCAACCTGAAGCGTTTTTTTGTATTTTCTATTGTCCTTGAACACCTCTATTAAAATTTTATGCGTCTCCATCGTCTTCTTTTTTGTTACTGGAGTACTTTTCTCTATCACCAAATCTGTAACCATGCTGATACTGCCCTTCTTATAATTATGTTTCTCCCTTAATCTATCAAGAATCCTCCTCTCCAACTCCTCCAGTGATTTATGTGGCATTAATGCTTCCTCCTCTATAATCTCGGAGATGGATTCTACCAATCTGCTCATATGTGCCCCCCTCCTCTTCTTGCACAAATCTATTGTAAGCTCAATCTCTGGAACAAATTTGTATCTCCTACCCCCCCATGAGGTTACAACAAGGGTTTTTAAATTAGCAATACCAACCCTTTCTAAATCCTCCTTTATCCCAGGCTCCATATCCTGCATTTTATTTAAATTATCTAACACCAAGCACCTTATGAATCTGGGGTATAACCCTAACATCACATAGCATTTCTGATGTAAGATTCTGAATTATATTTTCATAATCTAATATCCTTCTTGAACCCCATTCTGGTTGCAAAATCCAATTTGGATATCTTTTATAAATATGCTTAAAGAAATTAAAATCATCAACATTCTGTAACACAACCTTTATCTGGGATTTTGATGAATGTTTTATACAAAAATCAAGGACCTTTTTGTCAAAACCAGGATTTCCAGAGGATGGTGGTTTGATATCAATGGAGATAAAATCACACAAATTAAATATATTTCCATCAAATATTGTAGCATTCGTTTCAAGCAATATTTTAAATTTTCTTTTTTTTAGTGTATCAATCAAAAAAATTAGATTTTCCTCAAGCATCGGTTCACCACCCGTCAAAGAAACCCACCCAACCCCTCCATTCAACCTTTTTATAATATCCTCCAGAAACATCTCTTTTCCAGAACTAAAGTTTGTATCACACCACCTACAATTTAAATTGCATCTACAAAACCTTATAAAATTCATTATCTTTCCTGCAAATAAACCCTCACCCTGAATTGACAGAAAAATATCATTAACAATAAATTTCATTTTTCATACTCCAATGGGTCATTATATCCAGCCTCTCTGAAACCATTCAATCTTAAAACACAAGAATCACATCTACCACAAGGTAATTTATCGCCCTTATAACAACTCCACGTATGCCCAAAATCTACACCCAACTCAAAACCCTTTTTAACTATCTCCGCTTTATCACAATTTATCAATGGCGTCCTAATTTCAATTCTTTTACCCTCAACAGCCCTTTTGGTTGCTAAATTTGCAACACCCTGAAATTTTTTAAAATACTCCGGTCTGCAATCCGGATATCCACTATAATCCACAGCATGTGCTCCTATAAATATGGCGTCTGCATCAACCGTCTCAGCATACGCGAGGGATAGACTTAAAAAGATGGTATTTCTTGCAGGAACATATGTTTTTGGGATTCTTTTCTGTTTTTTGATTTCCTCCACGTCTCTGTCCATCGGAATTTCATCATCACCAGTAAGTGCAGATTTAACAATCCTGCCCAAATCTAAGTAGAATATCTTGTGTTCTTTAACAGAAAAATCCCTTGCCAACCTTATAGCACAACCAACCTCTTTATTATGTATCTGCTCATACTCAAATGTTAGGGCATAAATCTCATAGCCTTCCTTCTTTACAATCGCAATTGTAACCGCAGAATCCATACCCCCACTCAATAAGCACACAGCCCTCTTCATTCTCTTACAACCTCAACCCATTTATTCTTACCCTCCCAAAGTTTGATTGAATAAATTGAAATCCCTTTCTCCAGATTCTTGTATATCCACAACGCTATGTTCTCCGCTGTTGGATTATCAAATTTTTCATTAAGATCTTGGTGGTCAAGTTCCTCTATTATATTCTTTTTAACTATCTCCTCCAACTTATTGAAATCCATAACCATACCATCCTCTCCAACATCACCAGAAACAACAACCTCAAGTTTGTATGTATGCCCATGCACCCTCTCACATTTTCCCCTATAATCTACCAAATGATGAGCAGCATCAAAATAAAATTCCCTACAAACCCTCATTTTAATTTTATCTTCAACAATATCAAAATTTTAGGTATATAACCAAAAATTTAGGTAAAATCTATAATAGCGGGGGGTGGATTTGAACCACCGACCTTCGGGTTACACAGCAAAAATTGCATATGAGCCCGACGAGCACTCCTGGCTGCTCAACCCCGCTTCTCTGAATAATTATCTGTGATTTAATAATTAAAAACCACCCATTTCCTTAGATGCATCATTGATACTCTTTATTTTTTCTATAAAAAATGGATGAATATGGGTTAATTTAGAGATTTCCTCTATTGTAAAGCCAGCATCTAATGCATCAACTATATTGAATAGTCTTTCATCTGTTGGATTTATCAATTTTTCCCTTATAATCCCTTTATCCCTCTCTCCAGTTCCGCTCAATCTATCTTTACCAATATCAAGAGAGCGTACTGCCTTTTGAATTGCCTCCTCAATTGTTCTACCTATAGCCATCACCTCCCCAGTAGATTTCATTTGCGTCCCTATGCCTCTATCACAGTTTCTAAATTTATCAAATGGCCATCTCGGTATCTTTACAACAACATAATCCATGCTTGGCTCAAATGATGCTGGAGTTGTTTTTGTAACAGAATTTAATATCTCATCCAACGTCCTTCCTATAGCTATCTTTGCTGCCACTCTTGCTATTGGATAACCAGTAGCCTTAGATGCAAGAGCAGAGGACCTCGAAACCCTTGGATTAACCTCTATTACCATATACTCCCTCGTCTCTGGATGAACTGCAAACTGTATATTGCACCCCCCCTCCACACCCAACGCCCTTATTATCCTCAGTGATGCACTTCGCAATGTTTGATGTTCAACATCACTTAATGTCTGTGCTGGTGCAACAACAATGCTTTCTCCAGTGTGTATCCCCATCGGGTCTATGTTCTCCATACTGCAAATTGTTATGCAATTATCTGCTGAATCTCTCATAACCTCATATTCAAATTCATACCAACCAGCTATGGATTTTTCAATCAGAACCTGATTTATCATTGATAGTTGTAAACCATGTGATACAATCCTTTCAAATTCTTCATCATTTGATGCTATCCCTCCCCCCCCACCACCTAAGGTATATGCGGGTCTTATTATCACAGGATATCCCATCTCCTCAACAACCTCAAAACCTTCATGTAATGAATTAACCGCTCTACTCTCCGGGATCGGTTCATCTATCTCCTTCATAAGATGTGCAAATGAATTTCTATCCTCCCCTTTTTTTATTGTCTCTATTGGTGTTCCAAGAACCCTAACACCATATTCATCTAATATCCCCATTGCAGAGAGAGCATATGTTATATTTAAGCCAGTTTGACCACCCATTGTAGGTAAAATACCATCTGGAGTCTCTCTTTCTATAATCTTTGCAACAATCTCAGGAATCAGGGGTTCAACATAGACTATATCCGCAATATCAATTTCAGTCATTATCGTTGCGGGATTTGAATTTACAAGAACGGTTTTGATACTCTCCTCTCTTATTGATAAACACGCCTGTGAACCCGAATAATCAAATTCCGCAGCCTGTCCTATCTGTATTGGTCCAGAGCCAACTATTAAAATCTTTTCAATCCCCTCCATCAACAAATAATTTGGAAGGATAATTTAAATTTCTATTTAAATATTGATTGCATATTATAATGAATAAAGATCATTATATCAAAATTATATCAAAAACAAAAAATGACAAAATTCAAAGAGGCAGAGGCAAGGATTTTCAAGGCAGTATGTATGAAATGTAATGCAAGAAACCCATTGGGTGCAACAAAGTGCAGAAAATGCGGAGCGGTTGGTAAAATAAGGAGGAAAAACAGAAAAAAGGCCAGTAAGGGCGGAGTTTAATTCTTATTTATAATTTAAAACCAATAATTATAATACTTTAGAGATAAATAAAGTAAGATGGAGTCCAAGTTTCTATATCTATCCTTGACGCTTTCTATAATTGGTTTATTGATTCTAATTTATACAGCAGAGACAATAGAACCACCATTGTCAAGGATTAAGGACATAAATCAAAACTCTGTAGGGAAAAATGTCCATATAACGGGAAACATTACAAAAATTCAAAGATTTAAGGGCAAATCCATACTTTTATCCATTGATGACGATACAGGAAATATAAATGTTTACCTACCCTACGGCGTTGCAATAAAATTTTCAGACTCAATAAAAGAAGGGAATAGAGCAGATATAATAGGAACAGTTGAAATATACAAAGGGGGCATTGAAATTTTTGTTGAAAACACATATTCACTAAGGATTGAAAAATGAATGTATACGCATCTGATTTAAACACCTATACATTTTGTCCAAGGGCTATATATCTGTCAAGGGTGTTGCAGATAAAACCACAGCTGTCAGAGGAACTTCTTAGAGGAGTGTTTGAACATTCCTTTAGAAAAGAGCTATCTATAAGACAACCAAGGATATTAAAAAGGATATCAAAGACATCCGAGATAAGAGACAATATCAAAAGAGAGATAGATTCAATAATAGACGATTTTCCTTTCATATACAGAAGCATAATCTCAAAAACAAATTATGATTGCAGAAAATTTCTTAAAGAAATAAAAGAAGAAATGAAGAATGAAATAGACATCATCTCTGAAAACATAGAATCTATGATAAAAGAAAACGGAATAGAAGAAACATTAAGGAAGATTACTCCATGGAAGACGGAGTATATCATAAAATCAAACGCACTGGGCATTTCTGGCAGGATAGACAAGATTATGAAGGAGAACAATACATACATCCCCATTGAAATAAAAACAGGAAAATCACCAGAATCACCAACAACCGCATGGAGGGGAGATAAGCTACAGGTCTGTGCATATGCAATGCTTCTTGAAGAAAAATTGAATCCAAAAAATTCAATCAACTACTGCTTTGTGGAATACACAAAGAGTTATAAAAAATGCCCCGTCATAGTCACCGAAAGGTTAAGAAGGGAAGTAATAGATACAAGAAATAAAATAATCTCCATCATAACTGGGAGGATTTCAGACATACCCAACAATGAAAACGGTAAAAAATGTGAAAATTGTTTATATCAAAGGCAGTGTTATGAGATAAAGTATGCATAGTAGAAAACGTTTTCACCATATCCTAAGTTGCGACCGCAGGGAGCAATTTGGGTGAAGCAACCAACGGGAGCAAAACCAGATATGCTGTGTTATGT
>CAZQER010000049.1:0-8344 GCA_964592095.1 uncultured archaeon | reverse complement strand
ACTCTCCTCACTCCTTCGGAGTTCGTCGGCACGTTGCACTCTCGCTATCGCTCGGCTCACTTAACACGGCTTATGCGGAAACCTCGTTGCACTTCTGTTTCCCAAATTGTCCTAACGGACAACTTCGCTTAATCCCGATACGTTATATGACATCGGGGCGAATGATAGATAAAAAGGAAAAAATCTCGGAGGGATCAAATATGCCTATTGATTTTGAAAGATGGGCAGAAGAATACGAAAGAAATTATAGAGAAAATAATGTCTCTATACAATACAGGGATAATAATGGAAAGATAGCGAATGAGACTTCACCATATTTCAAATTAATTTCTCAAGTTTTACGAGAAAGAGGTCTTCTGTTGAAGGAAGAGTTTATAAGTATTTGTGAATGGAAGACCAGAAGACAAAGGAATAGATATCAAAAAAATTCCGAAGAAGATATAAGGAGGATAACAACTACAGTCATATCCATACACCCAAATATAAAGGAGCAAATACATAATCTAACTCAACTTAATGGTGTAGGTGTGCCAGTAGCATCAGCCGTTTTAACGGTGATTTTTCCAGAGAATTATTGCGTGCTGGATTATAGAGCATGGAGAGCTCTTCTTTGGGTAATGTCAGAACCTTTTAGTTTTAATGATTATACCGAGTTCTCAGAAATTATGGACAACTTTAGAAACTACGCATCAATGGATTCTTACATACATTACTTAGAGAGAATCAGAACTTTAGCGGAACAGAATCATACAATCCCCAGAAAAATTGAAATGGCGCTATGGATGTATGATAAAAAAAGAGAGATACTATGAACGTGAAAGTCTATGCGTATTCGCCCCCGACGCTTCGCCACTCTCGTGGCTTGCCCTCGCTGCGCTCGGTCATATAACAGGTGCATATCCGACTCCGCTAACGCTTCGTCCAAATTCCTCACTCTTCGCTCGGAACTTCTCCCTTCGCTTTGCTCACTCCGACCACGCCTTGCAGACTCTCGCTTACACTCAGACGCCTAACAGCCGTTAAAAGAGAAATTCCTGCGAAATTTCTCCAAATTTTCACTTGGAATTATTGTTGGATTCCCTATTGATAAAAATTAACTTTAGTCTGATAGGCATCAATTGTTGTTTTATTTAACAGAAAAACATAGTATTATATTGATTTAAAAATGCTTAGAAGGGCTATAATATCTTTCATTCTTATGGGAATTCTTTTTGTTAATTCTGGAGCGGTTTATCTAAATCCAAAGGCTATAGAGGTAAAAAATTATTCTAAAGGTGTGCATATCCTTGTAGAAAATTGTGAGAATATAGGCACATTCTCCATAGGCGGTTTATACAATAGCAAATTCAAAAAACTAACATTTTCGTATCCATTCCCATGGAGAGGAACATTCATCACCCTGATGGTGGGAAATAAAACATATTCAAACTCAATAAATCCAGATGTAATAAGTAAAGATGGTGGTAATTTTCTTGATTTATACACTACGGAATCACCTCGTGTTGATGATGAAAAAATTTCTACAAAATGGTATCTTCCAGAGAATATAATTGTAGAGCAAATTCTTGAGGCAATTGATAACGGAACTAAGATTATAATAAAGGCAACAAATCTCAATGATGAAGAAATAACATTTGGTGTTAGAATACATCTTGATACCATGCTTGGTGAGAATGATGGTGCTCCAATATACATTCCAGGTGATGGTTTGAAATCATATGAGAGTGAGTACCATGACTCAAAATTAAATTTTAGATACTGGAAGGCATATAATAAGGTAGATAACCCATCTGTTATTGCGACGGGTATTCTAGAGGGTGATGACATTACATATCCCGACAGACTTATAGTTTCCAACTGGAAGAGAAGTATGAGGAGTGATTGGTACTATAATATAAATCCATCAGTTTCAATTCTTGGTGATTCTGCAGTTATCCTTTATTATGAACCAAAAATCATAAAACCAAAAGAGACAATTTATATATCTACAGCATATATAAATGGTGAGCCGATATTACCGGTCTATAAGGGTAATTTTGGTATAGCAGAGATAATAACAGACAGGATAGGCAGAAAATACTGTCCAGGAGATAAAATATCAATTAAGGTAGATGTATTAAGTAGAAAGAGGAGTCATAAAGGTCTATTAGAATTAAAAATAATAAATGAAAATGATGATATCCTCTATATGAAAACGAGGAATACAAGTATTGTTAATCCAGATTCTATAAATTCTATTGAGTTTCAATTTAATACATCATCTGATATGTTTAAGAAATCTGTTGAATCATTACAGATAATTGCAATTCTATATCACAATAATACGAAGATTGATGAAAAAACCACAAAAATAATTATTGATAAAACATTATGCACTAAACCATCAAGGGGTATAAAGATTGATATTTTTTTATTAATATTCCTATTCATATCTTTGATAATTATCTGTTATATCTGTTATATCCTTTATAGTCGTTTTATTGCTATGGGGGATGTTGAGGTAACCAAAACCATTGATAATGATGTTGTTAGGATAATTGTAAAAAATAAAACAAAGAGGAAATTAAGGGATTGTGTTATAGAAGATAAAATAGAGGAACATTCAGAGTTAAACATTATGACTGCCGGTGTAATCCGAAAAGGAGAAAAACTTATATGGAACATAGGTGTATTAAATCCCAATGAACATGTAATTTTAGAATATAAAATCAAAAGGGGGAGGGTATTACCATATACGATCTTTAAATGGGATGGTGGTGAGAAAAAATTGGAATTAAAGCAATGAGTTTAACCTTAATCTATATTTCAAAAAATTTTTAATGATTCTGAATCTTTTTATGTTTGATACAACCTTCACATTACCGTGTTTTATAGAATTTATAATATCATCATCTACCTCAATAAATACGCATCCTATATCCTCTGCTATATGTGCATCACTGCCTCCAGTAACAGGCAATTCTATCTTTTCTATGATATCCTTTGTACTTTTATATGTCAAGAGTGTGTGCCCATTATAAAGCTCTACTGCATCAAAACCCAATTTGAATATCAAATCACCAACCCCTCTTCTGAATCTATCATATGGATGGGCAGCTATTGCGACCCCACCAAGTTCATGCACCCTCTCTATAACCTCATCTGCTGGAGTATATGTTTCAAAAACCTCCTCTATGCCAAGACAGATGATATGTCCCTCCTTTGCAGACACCTCTATACCGGGAATTACCTTAAAGTCATCTGATGCATATTTCATAGCGTTCAGAGAACCCTTTATTTCATTATGGTCAGTAATGGCTATACCATCAAGACCAATCTTTTTTGCATATTTAACCATCTCCTTTGGCGTGTTATAACCATCAGAGTAACTTGAGTGTGTGTGTATATCTATTTTCATCATTACCGAATTTATATGTAATTGTAGAAGTATTTGATTTTGATTGGGTAAGGAGAGCAGGGGGAGGGATTTGAACCCCCGAATCGTCGGTCTGCAGCCGACTGCCTTACCGGACTTGGCTACCCCTGCATTGTGTATTTAAAATTGTAATTAAGTGATTAAATATTGAATCTTATCCTTCTCATTGTTTTATCAAGATTTGCTTTATTGTTGAATTCATTTATTATCCTTTTTAATATGTACTTTTTAGTATCCTTAAGGTCATTTGCAATTTTAATCATATTTGGAATTGCTCTGGAGATGTTATCAACTATGGTTATATCAGCCTTTTGTGATGTCCTTGAAAATGGATTTAAATCTATTGCAATTACATTCTTTTTCATTGAAATTAATGCCTCTGTTCTGTCCCCATCCTCAAGTGAAACAAGAACCGTGTCTGCCTTATAAATGCCCTCTGGATCAACATAACCTCTGTTGGATTTTAGACCATGAATCTTTATTTTTTTACCAATACCATATACCTTCTCAGCACCGTTGTTCTTTAAAATCCTCTCAATCATTTTTTCCCTTTCCGGTGTTCTGTAGAAGAGATTCACCTCTATTTTTGTGTTAATAATCTTTGCCAATTCTACAATCTCCTTAGATACCAATGCTGCAACATTACCATTGACTGATATTACTGGATTTTGGGATAACAATAATAATGCAACACCGGCCTTTTCAGCACTGTAGGCCTCTGGTAATGTTCTTTCTTTGAATATATAGTCAAACGCCTCACCCCTTCCATGTGCTATTAATCCAGCCTCTGTAACATAACCGTCCCTGATACCATCCAAAAGGAGATGTCTCTGCTTCAGGGATTCATATCTTGGATGAGATTTCGGAATTTCCATTCTTTCTATCTATAAGAAAAAGAAAAAGATGAAAATGGTCAACAGCGTCCCAGACTTCCCGCTTGTTAAGCAGTACCATCTGGATCGCTGGACAGCTTAACTTCCGTGTTCGGAACGGGAACGGGTGTTTCCTGTCCGCCGTGGCCGTTGACCATATAATATAACGAATTTTGGATTTAAATAATCTAATATTTACTTTCAATTACCTTTCTTATCTCCTCTGCCTTCTTTTTACCTATTCCTTCAATACTCATCAGTTCATCCTTGGATGCATTTATTACATTCTCAACACTACCAAATCTGTTCAGAAGCCTCTTGGCAAGTATTGAAGAAACATTTGGTAATGACTCTATTATATAGCGTTGTCTCTCCTTCAGGAGCGGAGGCTTTTTCTCACCCCTGAGCCTTATCTCCCTTCCCTCATCTATCTGTTCCCTCTTTGCTATCTGGTATAGAAAATCAGCAGTATCTTTTTCATCTTTTGTATATATTATGGATATTCCAAAATCTATTGCAAGTGATGCAATTGCTGCCCTTATAGCATTTGGATGAATATTTCTCAATGAATATATATCATTATTACCCTCTATGATAAGCAAGGGTATATCAAAATTCTCTGACATATCCTTCGCCTGATTAAAAAGTCTATTGTCTATGATAGAACTGAGAAAATCTTCCTGAGTTTTTCTTTCGACAACCATCCTATCACTAAGAATAAAATCACCAATTGGAAGGTTTATAAAATTAATCTTAACTCTGTCCTTTAGTTTCATAAGAATCTCTGTGTTTCTTTCTCTGACATCTACATACATCCTCACCTCTGCTTTCTTCAAATCCCTGCCCTCTATTTCCGTATCCTTCTTCCCTATCTTCTCAAATGTAAATTCTGACAGTATCCTCTGATTCTCATCAATTGGTGGCATTGATGGTTCAAATTCACCCTTCATCTCCCTGACAATACTTCTCATCTTCCGTTCTTTGTGAATAGCAGCCCAATAATAGCCCTCATCCCTTGTCTTCTTTGTCATTAAAATTGCCACCTTTCCAGCTGCAGTTCTTCCAGTCCTTCCTCTCCTCTGAATCGACCTTATCTCTGATGGGACAGGTTCATAAAATATTACAAGGTCAACCTTTGGGATATCAATCCCTTCCTCGGCAACCGATGTTGCAACAAGCGCATTGTATTTACCTTTCTTGAAATTCTCAAGAATTTTTACCTGTTCCTTCTGTGTCATACCCTTTTTTTCATCTCGTGATGCCTGACCAACAAATTCGTGAGCAAGAATATCGTTTTCATTCAATTTTTCTATAATCCTATCCACAGAATCCCTGTATTGTGTAAATATTAATACCTTCTTATCTTCGTATTTCTTTACAATCTCTGCAAGTTTATCAAGTTTTGGATGGTCAACACCAAGAACCCTTAGGTCATGAACCATCTTCACGAGCATTCTCATCCTAACATCAGAGAAAAGCTTCTTTATTGCCTTTGACCTCTGTTTCTGTAGTCTTGTAAGATACGCATCCAGTGAATATATACCCTGTGTTTCAAGAAGTTCTAATGCATGATTAATCTTTATTGCAGAGGCAACAATAGAAGCCTCCATGTATGAATCAATTCCTTGAGTAATCTCCTTTCTTATTTCAGATTGTGTTTTCAATAATGTTTTGGTATTTATTTTTTTCAAATCTGCACTCTCAAGATAACCCCTTTTCTTAAGTTCCTTCAACTCCTCTCTTAATAAATCCTCTATGAGTTTCTTTACCTTCATAAAATCCTTTGGCAATTCAACCTTTATCCATTCCGTTTCTATCTGTTTTATATATTCCTTTACATCTCTATCATGTTCTGTTTTTGCCTCAATCTGCTCTATAAATAGGTTCTTTGATATTTCTTTTACAGTCTCCTTATCACTACTGGGGGATGCAGTTAGACCCATAATTAATGGATTTTTTGCCCTCTTCATATATTCCTCTGCTATATGAACATATGAATAATTACCAACACACCTATGACACTCATCGAATATTATAAGAGAAACATCAGACAAATCCAGACCCCTTATTATATCATTCTCTATAGTTTGTGGTGTAGCAAATATCATTCTATTTTCTTTCCACAAATCAACCCTCTTCTTTATTGGGTCCCTTCCAGTCAGAACAACAGACTCATCAATTGTTATGATATTATCAAATGTATTTTTATGCTGTATTGCTAAGGGTCTTGTTGGTGCAAGAAACAAAATCTTTGATTTTGGAAATTTATACAATCTATGGGCCGATACCATTGCTGCTATTATGGTCTTACCAAGACCTGTAGGTAACACTACTAATGTGTTTGCACCGATTGCTCTAGAAACAACAGCCTCCTGATATCTTCTGAGTTTTATAGATTCCTTCTTTATAAAAGGATGTGTTACATACATCTTGTATTAATATATAAGAATGAAGAATGAAATTTTCCGTTCTATTTTATCTTCTCAAAACCATTCTCCTGTGTAACAATTCTAACCTCTGTATTTGGTAAATACATTTTTGCAGTCTTCCCAAGTTCTTGCATTACTTCCAGATTTGGACTATTTATTTCTTCATAACTTGGGTCTAATGTATTCTCTGGTCTGAATTGCTGAAGCGTATAATAATCAAAACAGAAATCATTAACAATCTTTGCAATTTCAACTATATCCTCCTTTTTGTCAATTAATCCGGGAACGATGGTTGTTCTTGCCTCTTTTCTATTACTCCAATCCTTCAGTATATTTAAACTCTTAATAATCCTTTTAACAATATTCTCCCAATTATTTTCTAAACCAACAACCTTACCATATCTTTTATCTAAGGGTGCTTTCACATCTATAGTAAAAAAATCCAGATATTTTAATGCCGTTTTCAATCTATCTGGAAAATACCCGTTGTTATCTATTTTTAATAAGAGTTCTGTCTCCACCTTGATTCTATCCAGAAGTTTTAAAGTCTCCTTTTGCATTAATGGCTCACCACCAGTAACACAAACAGCACTTATAAGGAAATTATCCCCGAGTTGTTTTATTATCTCATCAATATCTGTTATTCTACAATTCTCCTCATTAATCAATACCAAATCTTTATTCTGACACCATGGACATCTGTATGGGCAACCGCATAGATAAACAACGGCACATATCTTTTCCGGATAATCCACTGTTGAATGATCAACAATCCCAGCAAAGTTTATCTTTGTCATTTGGTGTAATTAATTAGCGATTCCACTATTAAAAGACATTGAAATTGAAACGAGATTTGGTCATTTGAAACAAAAAATAATTTTATAAAATTGTAAAGAGTTAATAGTTCTGCTATACACATTTTTATTTATTCTATTCTTTTCTATATAATTAATTGAAATTTAGAGATATTCAAAAAGATTTAAGGAAATTGATTTTGCTGTTATGAAAATTAAAACGTAATAGCTTGATTAAAATGATGGGTAAGAATCTTATAATAAGTTGGCATGTTTTATAATTTTATCTGCATTCAACAACTACTGCTCCGTAATATCCCGAGGCAGATTTGAATGTATAAGAAGCAACATTCAATGGCATATCATTACACCAACACAATTTTCTAGTGGATGCATCTACATTCCTGCAGCAATAACAGAACCAACCAGATTCACACCAGCAATTGTCCGGCTTAAAAGAAAAACCATTATGAGCCATATCTATTGCATCTCTTCTAGCAGTACTTTGATAAATTGAATCCATAGCGGCAACGCATCTTTTAATCTTCTTACCAGAGGGACAAGTCACTGTCATGGCAGTATGCTTTTTACCTCCACCATCAGCTACCACAAATACTGAAGTGTCTCCCACCTGCGCATCCAAATACCCCTTCGTAACAACAGTATTATCGGGATCGGAGTCCAGAGGTGTTGTTGCAAGAATCTTACCGCTGACATTCAGTCTGAATTGCTGGGGATTCCCATCCGATATACTGATATTTCCAGTAGCATATATATTTTTTACCTCGCATACGGAATCACCATTACATGCATTTGAGGTATCAGAATTATCAG
>CAZQER010000048.1:0-8494 GCA_964592095.1 uncultured archaeon | reverse complement strand
TTCAATACAACCATCTATGAGTAAAACAAATAAAATAGAAATCAATAGGAATATATTTTTATATACCTTCATTTTCTTTTTTCCTTTACCCTTTATATTCAGTAAAATTTGTGATTGGATTACCCCACACTATTGAATTTGGCAGTGTTATCATTTCATTTTCCTTTGTTATCAGTACTGTATTACTCATACTTATTGTTCTTACAACCCCTCTCTTCCCTTTTATCTCAACCTCGTCTCCAACCCTAAATGGTTTATTTAACAGAATCATAACACCAGAAGCAAGATTATTTAGAGTATCCTTCAATGCAAAACCGATGATAAAACTTCCAACACCAAAGCTCGTTACAACTGCATTAACATCAACACCAAGGAAAACAAGAACAATACCTAAGGTTATAAGCCATGATACCGTTATTATTGTTTTATGGATAAACTCCTCAAGGGTTTGGTCAAATTTTGTATGGTCAAAAACCTTACCAAGAATCCTGTCAATAATCTGTATAACAAAGTGGGCAAGAATAACGATTATAGATAAAATTATCAGTCTCTCTAATATATCCAATATAACAGGATATATAAATCCAATTATTTTGTCATAAGATATTTCCTCCATGATATAATTATTGAATAATAAAATAATAAAATAATAAAACTCCATAGAATTCTATAGATAACCCAAAAATTTCGATGCTATGATGAACATAGCGTGTGACCATACCAATGGAGAGACAGATTTTTGCAATCTATTCTCAAATATTTGTTCTGGGAGATAGCCATTTGTTTTATCAAGAACCCATCTGTAGTACCTTCTACCTTTTTTCTCATCTCCAATAATTGAACAACAGATAGACATCCAGAAATTCAAAACAGGCCATGCTCCGGCACCTTTGAATCTAACATTTCCATTGAAAACCCACCCATCATATCTATCGGATTCATATCTATAAACACCACCATTTTTTACAACTCTTTTCTCAATCACATTTATAGTATTTATAATCATTCTATCTGTAATTCCATCTGTAACATCTCCGTGTTTTGATATACTTGATATATTAAAGGGGTATAATAAACCCAAAAGTGAACTATCAATACTCGTATCATAAATTTTACCAGATGTTCTGATAAAGTATCCTCTATATGCCTCTTTAATCTGCCTCTCCATCTCATCTGCAATCCCAATCCATTTTTTGTTCTCTATAATCTCATTCGCGTATCTTAAACCCATTGCACATGCAGCCAATGAATATGTATGATTATCCCCCAAATCTGGAAATGTGCATCTCTCCTCCCATATATCGTATGTAGGAATAGAAAAATTTTTTCCGTTCCATACCCTACATATGCCGTTTGCACCTTTTTTTATCAACTCCCCGAATTCAAGTGCATCCTCTAATCTGTCTCTGTAATGGTGCCATATAGCCCATAGAACACTTCCAGTTTGGTCAGGTTGAAACTGATATCCTGCCTTTACTCCATTTGTATGGTAATTCTGGTAGAAAACCCCTTTCCTATCAAAATCCTCTGCTCTCTCAAGACACCACTGAAAGAAATCTTCCTGAATTTTTATATTTAAAATATCAGATGCAACACATACAAATGATGCGTCCCTTGGCCATACATATCTATAAGAACTTGCATCTTTTGGGTAATACCCCTTATCAGTATTTGCAGCAATAATTGCACCATTCTCAACACAACAATCCTTTATTACCTTTTTAGACAGGTCAATTGTATAAGAAATCTTCTCGCTTTCATTCATTTCCATCATTTATAATTTCTTCCCCATATAAACGCCTATTTTTTTATAGCCAAATTTTCTATAGTATCCCCTCACACCAATACCACTTGTCACAAGAATCCTTTTCTTATCAAACTCCTCCCTGCTGATTCTTTCTGCCTCTGATAGAAGTTCCTTTCCATACCCTCTGTGTTGCCATTCATATGAAGGCTTTTCACCTATCTCAACCATTGGACCATAGATATGCAATTCTCTAATCAGTGCTGTTTCTTCATCAATTTCTGACCTGAATGGCTTATAGGGAACACGAAGTCTAATAAAACCGATAAGGATGTCTCTTTTTATATCCTCAAACGATAGGAATATTTCATTACCCTTACTTGCTTTATAATCTATTCTTTTTAACCTTATATCATCTATCTGTGGCTCAATGTCCTTTGAAATGAATCTACCCACCTCTCTGCATCTAATACATCTACATCTTACATTTAATTCATTCATTCTCTTATAAACCAGTTCCCCCAAATTGCTTGCCTTCACACCAGCCTCAATGAGATTTGAAGGGATATCTCTCATTATTCTCATTGTTCTAATCCAAGGTGGCATTATTTTTTTGACTCTAACTATAAGATTCACTGCATCGTTTGTTTTTATCGGTTGAAATTCATTGGTTTTCCATTTTTTGTAGTATTCAGTACCCCTTATCACCACACAAGGGTATATCTTTACCATGTCTGGTCTGAATCTTTCATCATTGAAAATCATTTCAAATGCATGAAAATCAAGTTCTGGTCTGTTACCAAGTATACCGGGCATCATATGATATGAGACCTTCAATCCAGAATCCTTCATCTGCTGTGTAGCCTCAACCACATCATCAACAGTATGTCCCCTATCAACTCTTTTGTAAATAAAGTCAAATGGATTTTGAACTCCGGTTTCAACCCTCGTTACACCAAATTTTAGCATAAGATTTATCTGTTCCCTTTTAGCCCAATCTGGTCTTGGTTCAAATGTAATGCCCACACATCTAACCATAGAATTTTCATTTTCCTTCTGAATTCCTTCCATATAATAAAATCTCTTTTGCTCACTCTCAAATTTTTTTAAAAATTTATCATCTCCATACCTTTTTATTATATCATAGTTTTTGCTAAATTCATTCATTGCCCTCAGACATTCCTTCACAAACCACTCCTGATAATCAATACATTGTGCGGTTAAAGTACCACCCATAACAATAAGTTCTATCTTATCAATAGGATGCCCTATACTTTTAAGTTGGTACAGTCTAAATGTTGTTTGAAGATATGGATGGAACGAATATTGAATTGCCCTTCTTGTAGCTGGTTCCTCTCCAGTATAACTTTGGGGAACATTTATTTCAGGTCCACCAGGACAATACTTGCATCTCCCATGAGGACATTTATGTGGTCTTGTCATAACTGCAACTACTGCCACGCCAGATATCGTTCTTATTGGTTTTTTTTGTAATAATCTAAGGAATATTTTCCTTTCAGAGATATCCAACCTATCCAAGATTTCAGAATCCTTGATAACTCTATTCAGATGATATTTTTTGGATATATCTAACTTGACTCTATTCAGTTCATCCTTTGAGGTTATATTTCCTCCTTTAAGAAGAGAAATTATTTCATGTATTGGTTTATCTAAATTCATCTCAATTTACAAAACCTTTGTGGCTTTCTGTTTCATAGTCCTTGTTATGTACCCTGCAATCTTATTACGCATAGGTTTACTTTCTATATCGGTAAATTCCTGCACCTTCTTCTTATTATTTTCAAAATCTGTATTAAACTCATCCGGATATTCATCCATCAACTGTAATGCAACTCTTTTCATGAATATTTGTTTTATACGCCCCATCTTTCAATCCAATTTATAAAATTGGAATTAAAACCAAAAATATCAAATATACCCCTTTTCCTTGGCACTACTTTTATGATATCTGGTTCTCCCTCTATTTTCCCAAGTTTCTTTGCAATTTCAATTGCCCTGTCCATATTACCTATTTCATCTATCAGGTGAAGTTTCTTTGCATCAGTACCTAAGTATATAGAACCATCAGATATATTTTCAACATAGGAATATGAGAGATTCCTGTTTTCTGCCACATCTGACACAAAGTCGTGATATATCTTATCCACCATACTCTTCAATTCTTCCTTTTCCTCATCCTTTATAGGTCTATAAGGACTGCCAATATCCTTGCTTTTACCTGCCTTGATTACAGTAACATTTATACCCAATTTCTCATAAAGACCATAATAGTGCTGTAAGGTCATAATGACTCCTATACTCCCCGTTATTGAATCCTTGTATGCTACAATTTTATCGGCTGCTGATGCTACATAATAGGCACCTGAAGTGCCAACCTCACCTATTCGTGCAACTATTGGTTTCTTTGTCTTTTTTACAGCCTTCATGAGTTCTCTGCTTGCCGTCACTCCACCTCCCGGGGAGTTTATATCAAGAATTATCGCCTTTATCTCATTATTTGACTCCGCATACTTTAATTTTTCTTTTATATCGCCAACCTTAACACATCTTGGAATACCAGTAAAAATATTTCCACTACAACCCTCCATAGTTATTTCCCCCTTTATTGGGATTACAAGGATCTTCCCTCCTATTATTGGAAGTTTGTTTATATTTACGAGTTCTCCTATGATAAAATATATTCCAACAGCTAAAAGAGATAGAAAACAAATTACTATTATCCCTATCAATATTTTCCACCTTTTTTCCATTCTAATTTTTAAAATATGGGAAGTGAGATATATATTTGCAAGGGTAAGGGCGCCTTCCCCGCCCTTACCAACCCTTCCGAGCCATTGTAAGGGTTTTGGGGCTGGAGGGATTTGAACCCCCATCGGCGGGTCACTCCATCAAAGGCATTTTAACCTCTGACCCTCTTTTCGTCATCTTCCAAAGGAATCAGCGCTCCAGTTAATATGATGCTGGAGCCCGCTAGGATGCCTGGTTACCCTACAGCCCCTTTTATCTTTGTTATACTATATGGAGTCTAATACAAAATATTATTAAAAATGCATATAAATGACCTTCCAATTTCTGAAAGATTCAGACAAATTTTTATTTCAGAGGGTATTGGAGAACTTTATCCCCCACAGGAACTTTTGGTAAAGAGTGATGCCATTAATGGCAGAAATGCTTTACTTTCAACACCAACAGCATCTGGTAAGACCTTTGCAGCTGAGATATTAATGGCAAAGAAGTTAGAAGATGGTAAAAAGGTGGTTTATGTTGTTCCTCTAAGGGCTCTTGCTTATGAGAAATATCTTGATTTTATGAAGTATGAGAAATTGGGTTACAGGGTAAAAATAGAGATGGGTGAAATGGATTCCTCAAAATATAGATACGAACTTGATTTTGATATTCTTGTAACAACGGCAGAAAAATGTGATTCTATTCTAAGGTCAAGACCAAGCTGGTTTGAAAATACGGGAATACTGATAATGGATGAGATTCATTTAATTGCAAGTGATAGAGGTCCCGTTTACGAGATATTGATTTCAAAATTCAGAAAATTATTTAAAAATATTCAGATTTTGGGATTATCTGCAACCATTGGAAATCCAGAGGAGTTGAGTGAATGGCTTGATGCAGAACTTATTGAATCTCAATGGAGACCTGTAAAATTGTTGGAGAATGTTGTAATAGGAGAAAACAAGAATGAAAAACTTAAAGAAATTGTAAAGGAATCACTTTCAAATAATGGGCTGACATTAATATTTGTAAACTCAAGGAGAAGTGCAGAATCATTGGCAGAGAAACTCGGAGAAAACCTTAATATCGGATATAAAAATGTGGGGGAATTGAAGAATCTTGGTGAGAAGATACTCCATACATTAAGTTCACCTACAGAGCAGTGTAAAAGACTCAGTAAATGTGTAAGAAATGGGGTTGCGTTTCATCATGCAGGAATCACCAACAAACAGAGAATTCTTATAGAGGACGCATTCAAGAATTCTTTATTAAAGATAATCGTTGCAACCCCAACACTTGCTGCTGGTGTTAATCTGCCTTCTAGAACGGTAATTGTGAGGGATTTGACAAGATATGGAAGTGGTAAATTGAGGTATATTCCAGTTCTGGAATATAAACAGCAGATAGGTAGAGCAGGCAGACCAAAATATGATAAAATTGGAATGGCATTCTTAATAGCAAGGAATGAGTCTGAGAGAGATTTTTTTGTAGAAAAATATATAAATGGTGAGATAGAACCGATCTATTCTGTCTTGGGAGTTGAGCCAGTGTTGAGATTTCACATATTGGCTTCGATAGCATCCAATTTTACAATAACAGAAGATTCGGTATTTGAATTCTTCAAATCAACATTCTTTGGATATCAATATGGTATTGAAGGGTTTGAAAATATTATAAGAAATATTCTGAATAAACTTGAAGGGTGGGGATTTATCAAAAAAGAGAAAAATATCTTTTTGTTACCTACAGAATTGGGGGGAAGGATTTCAGAGTTGTACATAGACCCAAAGACTGCATTTAATTATATCTCAATTTTAAGAACTGCTGAAAAGGAACATAGATTCCCAACTCTTGGGCTTTTAGAGATGCTTTGTGATGCGATTGAGATACCTCTTGTAGGTGTGAAGAAGGGTGAGGAGTCATCTATATGGAATGATATAGTTGAAAATTCTGAAGATATTCTCAGGGATATTAACGATTTTGACTTAAATTTTAAATTTCTGGAGAGATTCAAAACTGCAAGGATTTTACAGTTATGGATAGAGGAGGCATCAGAGGAATTTATATATAAACACTATAATATACCTCCGGGTGTGTTGTATCAAAAAACGAAGATTGCAGAATGGTTGGCTTACTCGGCATCTGAAATATCAAGGATTCTTGGATTGAAAAAATCCTCTATTGAGATGGGTAAAATGGAAATCAGACTTAAAAATGGAATCAAGGAGGAATTAATTCCACTTATAGGTATCAAGGGGGTGGGAAGAGTGAGAGCAAGAAAACTTTTCAATAGGGGTTATAAGAAAGTATCAGATTTGAAGAATGCGGATGTAAAAGAGATTGCAAAAATTGTGGGGAAGAAGACTGCTGAAAAGATTATGCAATTCTGAATTCAATACTACTAACCCAAATCCAGCCCCTTTATCATTTCACATACCTTACATAATCTTCCTGATGTTAATTCACCACATTCAGCACATATATTTATTTTTTTAAATTCAACATTTTTTCTGAGTATTTCTATTAGATTATCTGTAGAATTCAGCATCTGAAATCTACTTCCTGGATATTTTTTTTCTATTGTATCTATTATACCTCTTATTGTCTGTCTGAATGCATCGTATGAGTAAGGACATCTGTCTTTATTGAATTCTATTTTCTTTATTATTGCATATCTGAGAATCTCCTCCTCCGGGCATTCTCTGAGGGGTTTTATTCTTGGAACAAATCCTTTATTTTTCAATACACCAACAAATGGACCCATTCTGATAATCCTATTAAAATCTCCTCTAATGTAGTTCATCAGTGCAGTTTGAACTTCATCATCCAAGTTATGCCCAGTTACAATTTTATTTAACCCTAACTCCCTTCCTCTTTCATTTATGAGTTTCCTTCTTAATATACCGCAATAACTACATGTAGGGGCTTTATTCCCCATAGATTTTATTTTTTTGACCAATTCATCTATTGTAAATCCAAAATATTCTCTGAAGGAGAATACATATTGCTCTACATCAAGACCCTTGCATAGATTTTTTGCAGCCTTAAGGCTCTTTTTTCCGTATCCTTTAATTCCCGGGTCTATTGTTATTGCTATTATCTCAGATTTTGGGATTGAGGAGGTAAGCCTTTTCATTATATAAAGAGCAACTGCGGAATCCTTCCCTCCAGACAGGGTAATACCAATTCTGTCATCGTATTTTAGAAGTTTATTCAATCTTATTGTCCTTCTAATCCTCTTCTCAAACAGTTTTGTGAAACACCTACCACAAAGTGATTCACCCAGATATCTCAATTCAATTATAGAATCTCTGCTACAGCGAGAGCATTTATTTTTTGATTCCATATCTATTCTCTATTTCTTTTAGAAGTTTATACATGTATTCAGCACTTTTATCTATAATGTCTGGTTTTGTGTACTCCTTAAAAGCCACACTAGGAGTTTTATTTTTTGTAAATCGATATCTAAATCCAAATCTTTCAATCATTCCGATATCTCTGAAGAATTTCAACCATATCTGTATATTTCTCTTGGTAAGTCCATCCTCTATATTCTTGACTTTCCTTTCCTTTCTTAGTTTTATAATTTCACTCCTTATTTCTGTTGTAGTCAAACCTATATCATCTCTCCTTGCCTTAACAAGAACCTCAAATATATCCACTGCTACATCTCTGCTTACCCCTAAGGTATCCAAAAATAATTCTATCAATTCTCTTTTCTTTTCAAGCATTAAACTACTATCATCATACCATTTAAGTCGTATATCTGAAAGTAAATTCATAGATTAACACCATTTATAATCTTTATAAATATTTTCCACTCAAATCATAAATTTTATTATCATTTCTTGATAAATGCCTTTCTACTTTCTATAATAGAAATAGAAACCAACCGCAATCAATAAGAGTAGAAAGCCAAATAATGGAAGATAAAGCATAAGATTCATCCTTTTCTGTTTTACCTGAGTTGTTGTGGTTGATGTTGTAGTTACCGTTAGAGTT
>CAZQER010000047.1:0-8520 GCA_964592095.1 uncultured archaeon | reverse complement strand
TGTAGAAAAATTTCTGTCGATGTTCAATAAGGGGGTTTATTTAAAAAGATCGACAGATTAGGGAATTGGATTAATAAATCCAAATCCTAATGAATTCTTTTCTCCCAGACCGCAGTCCATAATGAAGGTATAGAATCTTCTGTTTTTCTTATTGATATACATTTTTTCTAATAGTTCCCATACAGTACCTATAACAATAAATTCCTTGCCCTTCTTTTTTATATTTACTGCAACCTCCTTTTTGAATTTTAGTCTGTCAAAGATATTTTCATCTAATTTAAATTCTGTAGAATAAAATGCATTATACTTCCTTACAGCATTATCCTTCAACCTTTCAACAAAGAAGTTTAGATCGTTATCCCTTTTGAATGAAAAATACAGATTCTTTCTGTTGTCTTTATACAAAACAATAGGACTTCCAGATATGAATCTGTTCTTGGGTTTAAGAGTTATAGTTTTGTATGAAGTAATCTCAATTTTCCAACTTCCCAGTTTTAGATAATCCCTTTCCTTTAGATCGTTCTTGATACTCCTTATAAACTTGGGGTCGGGAGATGATATCAGGAGATTTTTCCTCTCGTTTGGAATAAAATTTCCCAACGGAAATATATCAGAGAATGTAAAGAACTTGAATCTTTTTATGTTATGATATTCACCATATTCTGTATTTTTTAATAGGGAATAAATCATACCCTGAATTGTGTGTTTATTTATGGCATTATAGTTAATTCCAGTTGTTGGAGTAAATGTAATGAGCAGACGCATTTTAAGACATATTGCTATATGGTGTTGTGTATAATGTTTTTATTGTATTGGCAGTTCTGTATATTCTATTCAATATGTCTGTTTCACCTTCTCCGTATGAGTAAATACTACATATGGGTTCATTCTTCTGGATAATGCTTCCCTTTTCAGGTATATTTCTAATTCCGGATAGGTTTATTTTCTTCTTTATTACGAGTAATTTATTTGCAAAGAGGATACCTTTACCATAGATTAAATTGCTCTCATCTGTATCAAAATCAATTTTTCCATCTACTGCATTTATATGTTCTTTAACTAAATTTATTCCAAGCCTTTTTTCTATTCCCCAGAGTGTATCCTGAAGTCTTGTATTTATCTCAAGGATATAAAGTTCATTATTTCTTAAAATAAAATCAATTCCATTGGAACCCATAAGATTGAGAGATAGAATAACATTTTCAGATATCCTCTTTATTTTATCCTCCTCTTTGGTTTTGAATGGAACTATATTACCGCAATACCCTTTTGCATATAACCCGTCCTCACCCATTAATTGTCTGTTTACTGTAAGGGCAGTAGATTCGTAACCCGTTGATAAAATTGAACAACTTATTGGAATACCGTCAATGAATTCCTGAAGTAATATCTCACCTTTAATTTCCTTTATTTTATCCAAATCCTCCTCACTTTTTAATACAATATTATTATTAATTTTATTAATATCATCAAAATTGATTTCAAAATCACCTGCTTCAAATATTGGTTTTAGGATAACGGGAAATTCAAATATTCTCAGCAATTTTTCCAACCTCGTTTTAGAATTTACAGTATATGTTCTTGGAAAATTTACATCCAAATCTTCAGCAATCTTTTTTAATTTCCTCCAGTCCCTTGCTCCTCTGACATTTCTTGAGTTATTTCCAATTATATGGAATCTATTTTCAATCTTTTTAATAATCTCTGGATTACATCCAACTGCAGATGTTAATATTACCTTATCAACCATACCATCAAGTTTTTCAATAGCAAAATTTACCAATTTTTCAGCAGAGTATTCCTCACTTAGATTTGGATTTGAGTATTTCTGCATTGGAAAATGATTCTTTATCTCAATATCAGAATCCCTGTAATAATCAACAAGAAATACATTAAATCCCGCTCTCTGTGCAGATTCGGCAACCTGAAGTGAATTCAGACCTATTATTCCCAGATTCCCAGTTGTTTTTTCATCCATTCAATATCTTCGTATGTGTTTATATTCCTGAATGTTAGCAGATTATGGTCAATTTTTTTGATTTCATTTACAGGTAAATATATTATATTCATCAATTTTATCATATCTACAACACTTTTCATGGGTAGAGATTTTATTTCCAATATCCCCTCTCTTTTATAGATCGAGTGCAAAGGCTCTACTCTACCGTTATTGTGTAATGGAACCAAGCCATCATTCCTTACCATCTGACACATAAATTCTATAACACTCCTGTTAAGGAATGGCATATCACACGCCACTACAAAGATATATTTTTTATGAATATTCTCTGCTGCTACCTTAATCGCTCCAACTGGACCCAAATTAAGATTCTCTGATATTATGGTTAGATTATATTCCCTCAGATTTTTTTCAATATCTTTATTACATACTATGATAATATCCTTAAAGATTTTAGTTAATGTTTTATAACCATAAAGAAATAACTCCCTTCCATTAATCTTTAAAAATGCCTTATTCTTTATTCTTTCACTTTTACCAATAAGCATTACAGGAACAATTCTGTTAAATTTCATAATTGTATATCAGCTCCCTCAGTGGTTTTCTATTGGATTTTCTTTTCTTTTTCACGGGATAACCTAATGCTATCACAGCCATCAATTCCCAGTCTGTAGGAACATTTAGAATTTCATTAACCTTGTCTTTATTTTTTAATATCTCGCCCAACCAGACACTTCCCACACCAAGAGAATGTGCTGTTAGTAACATATTCTGAATACATGCTCCAATACTTAATATGTCCTTTATTTTATCATAACTTGCAGACTTATCCATAAAAACAATTATATTTACTGGCGCACTATTTATTATGTAACCATAACTGGTTTGTTCTGCAAGATTGTTCTTAATTTTATCGTTCTTTACTATAACAAAACGCCATGGCTGATTGTTTAATCCAGATGGCGCCCATCTACCAGCCTCTAATATTTCCTTCAATGTTTCATTATCCAAATCCCTATCAGTAAATTCTCGCACGCTTCTTCTTTCCTTTATTATGCCCAATATATTTGTATTGGTTTTCATTATCTTATCTATAATTTTTAGGCTCAAACCCTTCACTAAATCATATGAATTCAATAATAAATCCTTTAATCTAATTGATTTTTATCTTTTTAATCGGAGATAGAATAAGGATGAGAAATGGCTTTCGGTACCACTGAGGTTTTGGTTATATTGTTTGTTGCATTGTTATTATTTGGAGCCAAGAGGCTTCCCGAGCTGGCAAGGGCAATGGGGGAGGCAGTAAACGAATTCAAAAAGGCTCTGAAATAAAGGTGAACAATAAAGAGATGCCTCTGCAGGAGCATCTGAAAGAATTAAGAAGGAGGATATTAATATGTGTTAGTGTTATATTTCTTTTCTCACTTGTCTCTGCTCCATTGGCACCCCTGATTGTTGATAGGATCGCCAATGATTTGTTGGATGGCATTTCCTTTTATGTTTTCTCTCCACAGGAGGCGACAATTGTGTATCTGAAGGTTTCTGCCTTTACTGCTATAGTGTTTGCTTTCCCAATTATTCTCTGGCATATATGGGCGTTTATATCCCCAGGATTGATTAATAATGAGAGAAGATTTTTATTTAGGATTTTGTTTATTTCAATCCTTTTATTTTTAACTGGAGCGATATTTGCATATTACATATTGTTGCCAGTAGCATTGAAATTTTTAATAAATATTTCATACATGAGTTCTGTTCCCGTGTTTAATTTAAATCAAACCCTCACTTTTATACTTTTAACTATTTTACTATTTGGTTTTATTTTTCAGTTGCCATTAATTATTACAATATTAACAAATCTTGGTTTGGTTGATTATAAGATATTAGCAGGAAACAGAGCATATGTGATTATAATAACTCTGATCTGTGCGGCGATAGTTACCGACCCATCAGTATTTACACAGATTTTGGTCGCAGTTCCAATAATTGTGCTCTATGAGATAAGTATACTGATTTCAAAATTTGTTAAAAAATGATTGGAAATATGGAAATTTTCTTGATAATATTGGCAGCATTGATACTATTCGGACCTGATAGATTACCAAAGATAGCAAGAGAACTGGGGAGGGCAATAAGGGAATTTAGGAATAGTCTGGAAGAGGATTTGGCTGGTTGAAATCAAACAACTCCCCACTTTAGTATGAAGTATGAGCAGGACTGTAGAACAGTCTTGACTCAGACAAAACCCTCCGAGTTTTGCCGATGTAACTTACAAACACGCAAAAACGCAAAATATCAAGTTCAAAAAAACAAAGGAGGTGGAAGTGCAAGGTTTATTCCTTGCGTGTTTGTATAATGAATACAAAAATGGATATGGTGATAAGTAGAAGAGAATTCCTGAAAAAGAGCACATTGGTCGGTACTGGAATGCTGATGTATGCATCGGGATGTATAAATGTTTTTGAGAGAAATGAAACTACTACAACACTGGAGAATGTTGGGTTGAAAGAAGCAATGTATTATGAACAACTTGGAAATGAAATTGTTAGATGTAAATTATGCCCAAATGGGTGTGTTATTTCAAATGATAACAGGGGCGTATGTGGTGTTAGGATAAATAAGGGGGGTGGATTATATACCCTTGCGTATGAAAACCCATGCGCAGCCCATAATGACCCGATAGAGAAAAAACCTCTATTTCATTTCCTTCCTGGCAGTTATGCATTTTCAATTGCAATTGCGGGTTGTCCCATGAGATGTAGATTCTGTCAGAACTGGCAGATATCACAAAGTTTGCCCGATGAAACCAAAAATATAGAGATGTCATGCAAGGATGTTGTTGATATTGCAAAGAGGTATAATGCGAGAAGTGTTGCATATACATATACAGAACCAACATCATTCTATGAATATATGTACGATACAGCAAAGATTGCAAAGAGGAATGGAATAAAGAATGTTATCGTTACATGTGGTTATATAAATGAAGAGCCACTGAGGGAATTATGTAGGTATCTAGATGGCGGAAATGTTAATTTGAAGATGTTTAGTGATGAGGTTATAGGAAAACTTTCAAATGGAAGGATGGAGCCAATATTAAACACCATACTCACATTGAATGAAGAGAAGGTATGGTTTGAGATAACATATCTGATTATTCCAGGTTGGAGTGATGATGTAGAGCAGATTAAAAATCTTGTTAAATGGATGGAGGATAATTTAGGTTTAAATGTGCCGTTACATTTTTTAAGATTTATGCCCGCATATAAGATGAAAAATACACCACCAACACCATTGAAGACAATGGAAAGGGCGTATGAGATTGCAAAGAGTAACGGACTAAACTATGTTTATTTAGGAAATGTCGCCAGAACTGGGAGGGAGAATACATACTGCCCCAATTGCGGTAAACTCATAATAGAGAGGAGTGGATTTTTTGTAACCAAGAATTATATAAATAACAACAGATGTCCATTTTGTGGAATGAGAATAGAGGGTTATTGGAAATGAGAGTGAATACTTATATCGTATTTTTATTTTTATTGATTTTTGTTATAGGTTTAATAGTAGGTATAGGTTTTAATAGGAATAAAAATATTAAAAAAAATATTGAAGTAGAAAAGAAAATGGAAAAAAGGGTAAGAGAGTCTGTTATTGCAGGTTCGTGGTATCCAGGAAGTAAAGATGAACTCAAAGGTATGTTAAATGGTTTTTTGAATAATGTTAAAAAGGAGGATATTGAGGGTTTGAGGGCATTGATAAGCCCCCATGCAGGCTATATGTACTCTGGACAGGTTGCGGCATATGGGTATAAACAGATAGAGGGTAAATATTTTAAAAAAGTTATAATTATGGGTCCAAGCCATCACTATCCATTTTATGGGGTTTCTATCCCAAATTATACCCATTATAGGACACCATTGGGTGATGTTCCAATTTCTGAGGACGCTAAGGAGATGATTGGTGAATCTGATTTAATTAAATCCATAGAAGAGGCTCATTCCAAGGAACATTCTGTGGAGATAGAGATTCCATTTCTTCAGATGACTCTCAGTAATTTTACAATAATCCCCATGGTTTTTGGACATCTCAACAGTGAGGATATAAAAAGGGTTGCAGATGTTATTTTGAGGCATTTTGACAGGAATACATTAATAGTTGTAAGTACTGATTTATCACACTATCATCCATATAGTGATGCAGTTCGTATGGATAAAAATTGTATTGATGCAATTATCTCATTGGATACAAGGGATGCATATAATGAGGAGATGTGTGGTAAATATCCTGTACTAACGCTTATGGAGATAGCAAAAAGGATTAACCTCTCTGCAAAACTTTTGAAGTATGCGAACTCTGGAGATGTTATAGGAGATAAATCAGGCGGTGTTGTTGGATACGCCTCTATTGTATTCTATGAAAATAATACTGATAAAGGTGTAATTGGTAAGGAACAGCAGAGATATTTATTAAAGATTGCAAGAAATGCTATAAAAACATATCTTGATAATGGAAAGGTTCTGGATGTAGAACCTAAATATGATGAACTTAATGTCAGAAAAGGCACATTTGTTACATTAGAAAAGCATGGTGAGTTAAGAGGCTGTATAGGTAATATACTTCCAGATAAACCCATCTATCTTAGTGTGAGGGATAATGCCATCAATGCTGCTTTCAGAGACCCTCGGTTTAAACCACTGGAAAGTGATGAGTTGGATGATATTGAGATAGAGATTTCAATACTAAGTTTACCTGAATTGATAAAGGCTGATACACCAGAGGATTATCTGAGAAAGATAGAAAGGGATAGGGATGGAATTATTATAAAGTATATGGGAAAGAGTGCGACATATCTGCCACAGGTATGGGAAAAGATTCCAGATAAGGAGAGATTTTTAGAAAGTTTATGTTATAAGGCATGGCTCCCAGGTGATTGCTGGAAAAAGAAGGGTGTAGAGATTTACAGATACAGAGTGCAGGCTTTTAAGGAATCTGAATTATAATTTTATTTAACTATAATTAATAATTACTAAATATCATCACAAATTAAATTAAAATTATCCTCATAAACTAAAAATGCACGAATGGTATATCCTCAAATCTGTTGTTGAGAAAAGAGATAAAAAATATCATATTTCCAAGAAAGAGTTAAATAAATTGATAATAAATAAAACAGATGTTAAAATAATTAAAGAACTTCTCAAGAGTGGCAATCTGACCCTTAAGGAATTGAGAGAAAGGATTAAAAGAACCAGGATATCAATATATTTTTCATTAAAGAAACTTGAGAGTTTTGGATTCATTATAAAGAATGGCAGTATGGTAAGTTTAAGTGAAAATAATGCATTGAATATATTTAAAAAACTTGTTTCAGAAAAATTTGATTTTGATTATATTATCGGTGAAAGGCTTGATGTTCTGAACTCTCTTATGGAATGGAAAAGTCCAGATGATATATCTCATAAATTAGGAATGTCCACATCTTCAGTATATAAATACATCAATCAATTGATGCCATTATTAGATAAATCAAAGAACAGATATAGAATAAAAAGAGACAAAAGGTTACTTATGGAATTTGTAAGATTTATGAGGGATGATATGAAATCCAAGAACAAGGAGTTTATTGAGATATGGTCACATAGAGATGAGATGTTGATAAAAACCGGAAAGCCGTTTGATGGAGCATTAACATCATTCTCAAGATTTCATGAATTTGGAGTAAAAATCAATGATGATTATATGAATTTTATGTATTATTTCAAACCAAAGAAGAATCTTATGCCTGAAGAGATATTAGTCCATTCAATAAAATCATCAGAAAATAAGGATATGTTATCACACAGCATTGCATTCTTTATGAAAAATAAGGAGATAATGAACCAACTAATGATAGAAAGATTAGCCAATAAGTTTGATGTGATGGATTTATGGATGGATATCTACTCATACATAACAAACAACGAGAATATAAAAAATAGGGATATGTTTATATCAAAGGATGAGTTTAGAAGGAGATTTGGCTTTGAGTGTAGTGTTAAGAAAATTGGGGGAAATATGAAAGGTGATACAGATTACTCTGATGAGATATTATTAATATCAAAGATCGTTTCATTGGATTTAATTAATGTTCTTGAGTGTGAGAGATTGCTTAGAGAAAAAAAATTAAACTGGAGTTTAATAAAGAGATTGATAATTAATGAATTGAAAGAGTCAAGAAATGTGCCATTAGAACCAATATTATTCCGAATGGATGCGATCAGTAAAAGAACAGGAGTGGAGATTCCAATAATGAAGGATATTTCAAGGGCAATCACTGAAGATAAGATACTTGAGTTTGTGAAAGAAAAGAGGACCGTGAAGGATATACAGAAGTATCTACAAATTCCAGAGTATCAGGTGAGAAATATATTAAACAAAATGAGTAAGGATAACAGAGTAAAGAAGCTGAATACCAAACCAGTTACATATATCCTATCATCTTAATTTAATTTAAAATTTAATTTAATCTTTATTACAAATTCAGCAGAATACTATAAGCTTTAGCTTATAGATGAATG
>CAZQER010000046.1:0-8584 GCA_964592095.1 uncultured archaeon | reverse complement strand
TATATTCCTATTGATTTCTATTTTATTTGTTTTACTCATAGATGGTTGTATTGAATCAAAGAGAGAGACTACTACAACAACTCAGGTAAAAGTAAAAGTAGATGAAGTGAGGGAGTCATACATATATATAAATTCTCAGAAATTGGTAGCAGGACAACTGACCGTTAAGGAGGCTTATCTTAAAAAACCAGGATATGTTGTTATATATACTGATAACAATGGTAGTCTGGGAGATGTTATAGCAAGAAGCCCAATAATTGAGGGAAAGGCAAATAATATCAAGATAAGAGTTATAAATTACAGTGGACAATCACCACTCTATGCAGTGATTCATTATGATGATGGAGATGGGATATTTGAATTTCCAGAGGCAGATATGCCTGATGAAACCTTAATAGTGAAAAAATTCTCAATAACAAAAGGAACTACCACAACAACTACTACGACAACTATAACAACTACAACAACAGAATATGAGTCAAGGGTAAGATATATCTATATCAGAAATCTTGAATTTCGGCCCAAAAATCTGATAATACACAGCGGGGATACTGTAAAGTGGATTAACAAGGATTCTGTAGAGCATAGAATATCTTCTCCATATACTTTTGATTCCGGAGAGTTAAAGAATGGGGAGGTATTTGCATATACCTTTGAAAAAGAGGGTATTTATAATTATATATGTAAGATATACCCGACAATGAAGGGAATGATAATTGTTGAGAGATAGATAGGACATTCTATAAAAATATATTAATCCAAAAATCCCAGTGCCTCGTCAATTCTACCTATTTCTATTCCTGTAGTTCTTGAACCAACCAAATAGCCGTTGGAATTTGCTATTAGACCTGATTTAACAAATGGAAAACCAAAATTTACAGAGCCAATACTTCCATTCACATTGAATATTTCAGATAATTTTTCTATTTCATCTCTTGCATCTGGATGAGAGACAAAACCCTTATTTGTTACAACACAACAAGCACCAACCTCATCATGCTCACCTATTGTGGATCTTATCACCTCCACATCTAATATATCCTCAATAATCCTTATCGACCTAATTTTTGGACTTACTATTGCTGCATTGTTATTGCATGCTATCATATTTCCTATCGCGGTATATTTACCCTTCAATGTACCCATCCCTATATCAATACCATTTTCAGAAAGAAATCTTTTTATAAGGGCTATTTTATTTTTAGATATAAAATAGGGCAGAATAAGACCATTGCTATTACCAACACAGAATAAACCAACAAGATTTGTTCCATATAGCATTGTTTTGAGTATTGGAACTCTGAGAACATTTATATCTGGAAATTTTGGAGAGATTATCGCGTAATTGTCTGTTGACATGCCCATTAATCCTATAAAATCTTCACCATTAATTGAAATCTGTTTTAGATGCATTTTAGAATAACTATTCAGCTAAGTACGCAGTTGTCTTCTCACCCTCTTTAACAACCTTGACTTTGATTCTTCTTGGTGGTTTTTTAATTCCTCTTTTCCATATCGCCTCATTAAGGGATTTATCAATCTTTATATCCTCAACCTTTGTATGTCTCTTCAGGAAATTCCGTATTATATTTACTGCCTTTTTTGTTCTTTTTGTTCTTGATGAATAAAAAGCATCCCTCAGTGGAATTGTATATACATTCTCATCCATTTTTATCTTATATAGTTTGGAATATTCTCCCTCCCTTTTTCCTTTGTCTTTTCTTTATTACTTGTGGAAATCCTTGGTGTGGGTATTGGCGGTGGTAATAAAATTTCTCTTGATAGTAATGTTGCTTCAATTATACAATTGGATATTATTGTATTATGTAACCTTTCTGCTAATTTGTGGGGAATGCTCTTCTTTTCACTTGACTCCCACTTATTAAATGCCTCTTTTATCTCTTCATTTGCATCTGATATTCTTATTTTTCCGTCAATTTTTATTACGCCTATATCTGGTTCATAGACTGAGGTAAATGTAAATGATACTGTAACCTCATCATCTATTTTGGATATATCCGAAATGTTTGAGTTATTGTGCACATTAATAGTGCCCTTCACATTATTAAATCTCTTCGCCTCCAGATTTATATACTCCATATTAATCTGCATTTTATAATTGTAGATAATAATATGATTCAATATTAATATTCAATATAAATAAAAAAATGGTAAGGGTTGTTGCAACTGGTGTCTTTAGCATCATACATCCAGGTCATATAATGTTCCTTGAAGAGGCTAAGAAACTGGGTGATGAATTGATTGTAATTCTTGCAAGGGACAAAACAGTAGGGTTAAAAAAGGGTAGCAGATATATACCAGAACAGCAGAGACTCCATGTTGTTTCAGCACTTAAGATGGTAGATAGAGCAATTCTCGGTGATGAAAATGACATCTTTAAACCAATTATGGAACTAAAACCAGATATCATTGTAATAGGAAAGGATCAGGATTTTGATGAGAATGAATTAAAATCCGAACTTAGAAAGAGAGGTTTAAATACAAAGGTTGTTAGAATAAACAAATACTACGAGGGTGAACTTTACAGTACAAGGAGGATTATAGAGCATATAAGAGGAGGTAAATGAGTATAATAGTCTACAAATGTATAAATATTATGCCCTGTGCACTATTCTCATACCTGAAGGTACTACAAGTATCTTGTATTCTGAAATTCTGCCCAAATCGCCACCAATCTCAGCACACATATTCTTTAATTTATCTACAATCTCCCTGAGGATAAGTTTGTCAGATAGGATATTTTTTACATTTGCAACCACAATATTATTCTTATTGAGTTCTGCTTTCACTTCTTCTAAATTATCTTCACCAGATATGTCAATTGCTTTCACATAAACTATATCCTCTCTTTCAATAATCTTACCCTCCCTTATATCCAATTCGCTGAGATATGCCTCTATATCTATCTCCTCCTCTTCCTCTTCCTCCTCTGTTTTGCCAATAAGCTTTTTCCAAACCATTTTAAAACACCAATGAATTTGTTTTTTATTGATTTTATACTAATATTTGGATACTATTCAATAAAAATTATTTATAAAATTAAAAATAAAAATGATAGATGATATATTCGAAGCAGAACTCCAACAGAGGAAGATATTTAAAAATACCTTTATACTCTCACCACATTATGTCCCAGAGGAACTACCTCATAGAGAGTCTGAAATAAGAGATATTACAAAAATTATTGCACCTGTTCTGAGAAATGAAAAACCAAACAATCTGTTCATTTATGGAAAAACAGGCACTGGTAAAACATGCGTGATAAAATATGTGATAAGAAGACTTGAGGAATTTGTAAGCAATCCAGAAAAAAATCCTTATGGGGTTGTGGTGAAAACGGTATATATGAACTGCAAGATTAGAGATACAAAATATAAAGTGCTTCTGAAAACACTTGAGGATGATGCCCTAAATGATCATAATCTGAAGACTACCCCATTGAGGGATAGACCATTCAACAGTTTAAAAGGAATGGATCCTGGTGATTTGTATGATAGATTATATAAAGTGGTAAACAATAACAACATGAATCTAATATTAATTCTTGATGAGATAGATATGGTGAAGAAGGGATTGAATGATTTGATGTATATACTTACAAGAATTAATGATGAACTGAAACATGGAAATGTTTCCATTATCGGTATAACCAACGATATGAAGGTAATTAGGAAGATGGATCCAAGAAGTAGAAGTACTCTGTGCCAAGAGGAGAGAGTCTTCAAACCATACAATGCGATACAGTTGAAAACAATTCTGAGACAGAGGGTTGAGGATGGATTTCAGAATGATGTAATAGATGATTCCGTAATTTCACTTATCGCTGCATTTGCTGCCCAAGATGGAGATGCAAGATATGCCTTAAGATTACTCAAGAAATCTGGAGAAATAGCAAGGGATTCTGGAGATGATAAAATATTAAAGGAACACGTAGAGAAGGCAAAGGATGAGGTCGAGGAGGATATAATAGCAGAGGCTATCAATACATTACCCGAACATCAGCAACTGGTGATGTATTCCATTGCATCTCTTGCATCAAAGGGGGGGATGTATAAAAGATTATCTGGCTTTGGTAGTGGAGACCTGTTTACTGGAGAGGTGTATGAGGCATATGAAAATTACTGTAGATTGCTTAATAGAAAGGCAAGAACGACAAGGCAATTCAGTGAATATCTTAATGAACTGGAGATGTTGGGACTTATAACAATGAGAATGTCTGGTAAGGGAACAAGGGGCACAACAAGATTTATAAGACTTGGTTATTCTCCAGATGAGATAAAGTCAATTCTCAGAAAGAGTTTGGGTTTAGATGATACAGATAATGCAGATACAGATACTCCATATCCTTCATAACCCTCATTTACCTTTTTTCCTTCTACCGGCAATCTCTGACGGTAATCCCCACAGCCTTATGAAACCCTCTGCAAGTTTATGATTGAATACATCTTTCATATCGTACGCTGCCAGTCCCATATCATAGAGTGAATTTGGTGATTCTCTACCCGTCACAGATGCTAAACCTTTATAAAGCCTTAATCTAACACTTCCCGAAACCATATGTTGGGATTCATTTATAAATGAATCTAAATCTCTTTTTAGAGGTTCATACCACTGCCCAAAATATACCAATTGCGCCCATTTTGAGTCAATTATCTCCTTAAATAGATTTTCCTCTCTTGTAAGTGTAAGCCTTTCAATATCTCTATGAGCCTCTATTATAATTGTTGCTGCTGGACACTCATAAATCTCTCTGGATTTAATTCCAATTAATCTATCCTCCACCATATCTATTCTACCTATGCCGTGTTTTCCTCCCAATTGATTTAATTTCTGTATTAATCTCACTTCATTCATTTTCTTCCCGTTTAATCGAACAGGTATGCCTTCATCAAATTCTAACTCAATAAACTCTGCCCTATCTAATGCATTCTCTGGTGAGACCGTCCAAGAGTATACCTCATCAGATGGCTCTGACATCAAATCCTCCAAGGAACCTGCCTCAATACTCCTACCCCATAGATTCTCATCGATACTATATTGTGAACTACTACCAATTGGTATTTTATGTTTCTTTGCATATATTTTTGCCGTTTCTCTATTCAAATTCCATTGCCTTGCAGGAGCAATAATTTTTAAGCCGGGATTCAAAGACCTTATTGCAAGTTCAAATCTTACTTGGTCATTACCCTTTCCAGTGGAACCATGAGCCACAGCATCTGCATTTTCTTTTTCGGCAATCTTAACCAACCATTTACTGATTAATGGTCTTCCTATTGCGGTGGATAGAGGGTATTTTCCTTCATAGAGTGCATTTGCCTTTATAGATGGATTTATATAATCCCTAACAAATTCCTCTTTTGCATTGATACTATAGGTTTTTACTGCACCTATGTTTTTTGCCTTTTCTTCAATAAACCTTAAATCACTCCTCTCCTGTCCTATATCCAGGGTAAGTGTGATTACTTCTGCATTGTATGTCTCCTCTAACCATTTGATACATATAGATGTATCCAAACCACCCGAATATGCAAGCACTACTTTCATTACAAACACGCAAGGAATAAACCTTGCGCTTTCACCCCCTTTGTTTTTGAAATTGACATTTTGTATGATTATATTATAATCCACACCTCAGTGTGGAGTTGTTTGATTTTCAATTTATTTATAATATAATACCTTTATAAATCATCCTTCAGATTAAATTTCTATCCATTTTATTCAAAAATTCTTTTCTCTATGTTTGTAAGAATAAATGTCAGCATACCAAATACAACAAGCCCAGTGAGAATTATTATCCATGAATCAAGACTCAATGGTAAAATCTTGAAGAATTTATTTAATGGCGAATACAGAATAACCAATTGAAGGGATATTGAGGAGATTATTGCTAAAAATAACCATCTGTTTGAGAATATTGAGAGACCATATCTAAATCTTATTGCCTGAATTCTAACGATCTCAAGGATTATTATTAATGTGAAAAGGATTGTCTGAGACTTCATCAGGTCTCTATCCACTTCAATGCTATAAAAGAATATCGGTAGTGAAATCATACACATTATTGCACCAATCCCAAAGATAGAAAACATCATTCTTTTATCTATCACCGATTCATCCCCACTTCTCGGTTTTCTTTTCATTATACCCTTTGCCTTTGGGTCAGCACCAAGCGCCAATGCTGGAAGTCCATCAGTCAATAGATTAATCCATAGCAACATTACAGGTGTCAGAATTAACGCATGAGAAGCGGAACCAAATACATCTGGAAATAGAAATCCACCTATAAGGACCCCAAAAAATACTATAAATACCTCACCCATGTTTGCACTCAATAGATAGTTTACAAATTTTCTTATATTGTCAAATATACCCCTTCCCTCGGCAATGGCATCCTTTATTGATTTGAAGTTATCATCCAATAAAACCATATCAGATGCCTGCTTTGCAACATCTGTTCCTCTTATTCCCATGGAGATACCAACATCTGCCCTCTTCAACGATGGTGCATCATTCACACCATCCCCAGTCATTGCAACTATATGTCCATTATCCTTTAATGCATTGAGAATATCAAGTTTATTGGTTGGAGATACCCTTGCAAATATATCTATTTTCTCAACAATCTTCCTTAATTCATCCCTTGATAAATCATTTAATTCTTTCCCAGTTATAACATCAGAATCAAATCCGAGTTTTTTTCCAATCGCCGTTGCAGTTATTTCATTATCACCAGTAACCATAACAACTCTTATTCCGGCATCTCTACAGGTCCGTATTGCATCTTTCACTTCACCCCTTGGTGGGTCCATCATTCCCTGTAATCCAAGAAATATCAGTTCTTTCTCTTCATTTATGTCCTTAATATCCCCTTCTTTAAATGCAAACCCAAGAACCCGCAATGCCTGTTCTGCAAATTCATTATTCTTTCTAATAAATTCCCCCTTTTTCTCTTCAGATAGTTTTATCTTTTTTCCGTCCTTCAGATACCATTTACATTCACCAAGAATAACCTCGGGGGCACCCTTAACAAACACAAAAATCTTTCCGTCTTTCTCGTGAACAGTTGCCATCTGCTTACTTTCTGAGGAGAATGGAAATTCCTTTATCCTTTTATACTTCCTTTCTAATACCTCCTTTTTTAGACCTGCCTTTTCTGCAGATATCAGCAAGGCAATTTCCGTTGGGTCACCAATCATCCTATCATTCTGAACTTCAGAATTATTACATAGTATACCAGCCTTCAGTATTGCCTCAATCTCCATTGGATTTATTTTTGTGTTATCACTAATAAAACTTCCAGTTGAAGAAAATCCACCGGTTACATCAAATGTTTTTTCATTGAAGAATATCTTTTCAACAACCATCTTATTCTCGGTCAATGTTCCAGTTTTATCTGTGCATATTACATCAACAGAACCAAGCGATTCAACAACGGAGAGTTTTCTAACGAGTGAGTTCTTTTTGACCATTCTTCTTGTTCCTAACGCCAAGGATAATGTAACAACTGCAGGTAATCCCTCTGGAACAGCAGCAATAGCCAGTGCTATAGCAGTTAGAAATGCTTGAAATATCCCAGTTCCCTGAAAAAATATTGATAGTGGAATGATAAATATGCAGATACATAGTGTTAGAATTCCTAACTTTTTTCCCAGCGAATTTAACTCTCTCTGGAATGGAGTTTCCTCCTTTTCAACCTCCTGAAGTTTTTTTGCAACCTTACCAATCTCCGTATTCATCCCCGTTTCAACAACTACCGCTTTCCCCCTTCCCCTTATAACATTCGTATATTTGAATACCATATTACCAATATCCGTTATGTCTCTATATCCATCCAATCTCCTGACAAACTTACTAACACCCACAGATTCACCAGTCAATGCAGATTCATCAACCTCCAGACTATATGCCTCTAATACACGGGAATCTGCAGGTACTTCTGACCCCTCTTCAAGTACTATTATATCTCCTGGAACAACATCCTCGGCGTTAATTTTCACTTTCATTCCATCTCTTATAACCAATGCGTCTACAGATGCCATTCTCTCCAATGCTTCAATTGATGACTCAGCCTTCCAATCCTGAATAAATCCAAATATTCCATTTGCTATGACAATTGCAATTATAAGAAATGAATCGATAATCTCTCCAAAGATAAAAGATATTACTGCAGCGATTAATAGAATAATAATCAGAAAATCTGTGAATTGTGAGATAAATATCTGAAGTTTTGAAATCCTCCTTCCTTTTTCAATTACATTTTTTCCATATATATGGAGCCTTCTCTTAGCCTCATTATGGGATAAACCATTTATAGATGAATTAACCTTATGAAGTACATCTTCTGATGATAGATTATACCATCTTATCATTTTCTTGTATTATAATATTAATATTAAATATTACCTATTGCTCTGTTGAATAATTCAATCGGCAATAAATATTTAGAATCCTCCAGCCTAAATATACCTTCTACTCTCTGCTATACTTCACAATTTTAGGATTTTTAAATGTAAATAAAAAACCCATACACCAATCCAGAAATACCTTCGTTTGTTTTGATTTA
>CAZQER010000045.1:0-8658 GCA_964592095.1 uncultured archaeon | reverse complement strand
GCAAAACTCGGAGAGTTTGTCTGAGTCAAGACTGTTCTACAGTCTTGCTCATACTCCACACTTCAGTGTGGAGTTGTTTGATTTTTATTTCTTTACCAAATAATGAAGAACAACCTGATCACCATATTGTAAAATCCCCTCCAGAGATAAATCTATTTTCTTTTCAATCTTTCTATCAAACATCGGATGACCCTCCCCCAAGAATGTGGGCATTATAGAAACATAGAGTTCATCAACAAAACCTTCATTGAGCATCCTTCTACCAAGTGAATTATAACTCTCAACAAGTATTGTTTTCACATTTCTATTATAAAGGCTGCCAATCAATGCGCTTAAGTTAACAACATATTTACCACTAACAATGACCTCAACATTGTCCTTTGCCTCCAATATTTCCCTCTTTTTTCTTGGAACTGATTTTGAAAATGCAACTATTACCCTCCCTTCCCCCATAAAAACCCTTGCATTCTCTGATATCTCACCCTTATCATCAACAATAATCTTCATCGGCTCTTCACTGGATGTTCTAACACCAAATTCCGAATCCTTAATCTTTATTGTTTCAATATCCGTCATAATAGCATCAACAGAGCCTCTCAACTCATGTATACGATATCTATCTGCTCTACTCATAAGTTCCTTACCCGCAGTAGTGGTTTTTCCATCTAAACTAATAACTGCATTATAGATTACATGCATTTTCATTACATCTTGATATATTGATGTCAGTATATTATATAAATAGAATTAAAATAAGAAAATAAGATGAGTGATTATTATGAGATAATAGAAAGATACGCCGTCCATAACAGACTCAGATATGGGAGTGCAGATGTTAATGCGGTTATTGGTAAGGTAATCTCAGAGATACCCGAAGCAAAGAGGGATATAAAGGCATTAATGAAGGATACAATGTATATAGTTAGCAGGATAAATAAAACCCCCATTGATATTCTCAAGCAGTATTCCTTTGATAAAATTGCAAAGCGGGATATAAAAAGGGATTTACTTGAACTTCCAGAAGTAGAGGGAAATGTCGTTATGAGATTTGCACCAAATCCCAATGGTCCAGCAACTCTTGGATCAGCAAGAGGTATAATAATAAATTCTGAACTTGCAAAAAGATATGATGGAAAGTTCATTCTACGCTTTGATGATACCGACCCAAAGACCAAGAGGCCTTTAATGGAAGCATACAGGTGGTATATAGATGATTGTAAATGGTTAAATGCGTATCCAGATGAAATATATTATGCATCCGATAGAATTAGCATCTATTATGAATATGCAGAGAAATTAATAAAAAATTGTAATGCGTATATATGCTTCTGTAAGAGAAACGAATTCAGGGAATACAAAGATAATAAAACAGAATGCCCCCATAGAAAAACAGACCCCGATATGAATATATTATACTGGCATAAAATGCTCAAGGGGGATTATAAGGATGGCGAATGTGTTTTGAGAATAAAGACTGATATGAAACATGAGGATCCAGCCATAAGGGACTGGGTTGCATTTAGAATCATAAGGGAAGAACATCCAAGGGTTGGAAGGAGATTTATTGTATGGCCAACACTCGATTTTGAATCCGCAATAGAGGACCACATCATGGGGGTTACACATATAATAAGAGGAAAAGACCTGATAGATTCTGAAAAAAGACAGAGATACATCTACAGGTATCTAAATTGGAGATATCCAATCACATTACACTGGGGTCGCATAAGTATAGAAGAATTTGGAAAATTTAGCACATCTAAATTGAAAAGAGATATAGAGAATGGTAAATATAGTGGCTGGGATGACCCAAGAATTCCAACCCTGATGTCTCTTAGAAGGAGGGGCATATCACCAAATGCTATAAGAAATGTTATAATTGCATTGGGAATAGGAGAAAACGACATTAGTTTAAGTCTAAAAAGCATTTATTCTGAAAATAGGAAGATTCTAGATTCTGTTGCAGATAGATATTTCTTTGTAGCAAATCCCATAAAATTGGTTGTAAAGAATGTAAAGAATAAATTAAAGGTAAAAATTCCGTTTCATCCAAGTTTCCACGAGAGGGGGTTTAGAGGGTTTGACATAATTAGAGATGAAACGGGAAACATGAAATTCTTTATATCTATGGAGGATGTAAACAATATAAAGAAGGGGGAGGAGATAAGGCTTATAGGTGTATTTAATATAAGGATTAAAGATATAACAAAAGAGGAGGTAATAGCAGAATATATAGAAAAAAGGAACCTTGATGTCCCTAAGATTCATTGGGTTCAAAAACACATAGATGCAATTGTAATAAAACCAGATGGGATAGTAAAGGGTTTCTGTGAACCATTATGTGAAAAAATTAAAATAGACTCAGTTGTACAGTTTGAAAGATTCGGTTTTGTGAGATTAGACCATAAGTATACAAAAGAAAAAAAATCGATATTAGTATTTTATTATGCCCATAAATAAAAAAATAAAAAAGAAAAATTGATACAAAATCCTTTATCTATCATCAGGAGATTGCATATAAAGGATTCAGTATCTTTTTGGTCTATGTTTTTGATAACATTCCCTACAATAAACAGGTCTATTTCCATCGGGTTTGAAAGGAACTTCTGCATCTTTACCACAGTCTGAACAAACTATGTGGTACATTTTCCTTTCATATCTCCTGTCGTATGCCATTTATATAACCTCTATCTATATATCACAAATGGATTAAATCAACCCATTGCGCTGGATATTATTCAGATTTAGTATTTAAAAATGCCGTGAATTTGATTTTCATAATTTCATTCACAACTCCATATCAATAGATACCCATTAAATACCCACTTATATATACCTCAGAAATTGCTGCTATTAAAAGTAGTGGTATCACAATAAATACAAATATTACTATCCCCTCCCTTACACACCTGATTATAGTTTCAATTTTTGATAATCTATTCTTTTTTAAAAAATCCAATAAAAACAAAGCGAATGTAATTCCAATCCTAAACCCTATTGCTGCGGAAATGAAAAAGGCTGGTAATTCAAAAATAGAATGAACTAATACCCCCTTTATAAATAGTTTTAAACCCGTACTCTCTATAGAATATCTAATCAGAAATCCAAATACAAATCCATTAATAAAAACTATCAGAATTGGAACAATAATTGTTATCCCTCCAATAAAAGCAAACATAGTTACTGTTAGATTGTTAATGAATATATTAACTGTTGTTAATAATCTTGACTCGGGTTGATAAACCCTTCTCACAATTTCTTTAAATAATGGCATTAGATTATCATTGACTGAATAGTAATAATAAAAACCAATTAGTGCAGATAGAATAAAAAGTATGAGAAAAAATGCAGAAATCTTTAGTATATCCCCAATAATTAATAATTTCATCAATTTTTTACTCATATCTCCGCACCACACGATTTACATTTTCTCACATACTCATCATTTGATTCCCCACAGATCGGACATATTACATATGTTTTTATATCCTCCCCCTTTTTACTTTCCGATTCATTATACGATTTATATGCTCCATCTCTCCCATGTGTTCTATATATTCCACGATAACCAAAATCATAGGTCATATTCTTAAGTTCATACAGCATACAACCAAATATACTGCCAATCATAATAAACACTATCGAGATAAATTGCCACAATATAACAAATGTTCCAAGAAAAATGTTTTTATAGATATATGGAAAGATAAAAAAGGATAGAATAAAGAATCCTGTGATTCCCGATATAAGAGCCATCAGCAAGCCTTCTTTAATTCCTTTTACCCTCTTTCCTATATAAAATCCAATTATTAAAGGTCCCAGAAGCGGTACAAAGCATAGTACCATATACATGCAGGAGTATATCAAAATTGTAAAAAATCTCCGATAATCATTTGACATTCTATTTAAATCCCCTTAGTGTATTAACAATTAGTTTTATAGAATTATTAACATCGTCAATGCTAAATACACCAGATGGGGAGTGGATATATCTACATGGTATTGAGATTACACCACTTGGAATGCCCGCCTTTGTCATATAGATTATTGCAGCATCTGTCATTCCACCCTCAAGAACATCTATCTGATATGGAATCTTGTATCTTTTTGCTGTTCTTATTAATAAATCCCTCAACATGGGATGTGTTACAACACCCCTTCCCGACGCCTCTGTTATGGTTATTGCAGGTCCTTTTCCAATCTCAAGTGATGACTCATTCTCCTTAATTTGTGGTGTATCGCCAGCAATTGTTGTATCTATGGCAAATGCGTAGTCTGGTTCATGTTTAAAGGCTGAAACCCTGGCACCTTTCAAACCAACCTCCTCCTGTGCTGTTCCAACAGCATATATAACGGAATTTATATTATCGGGAATCATCTCCATTACCTTTAACATAACATAACAACCAACCCTGTTATCAACAGCCTTACCATAAAAAATATTCTCTCCTAATGAACCAAAATTTGCTTCAAAAACTATAGGGTCACCAACAGATACCCTTTTTTCAGCATCCTTTTTATCTTTTGCACCTATATCTATGAACATACTGTCGTGTTTTATAATCTTCTCCCTTTCCTCTTCCTTCTGAAGGTGTGGCGGTTTAGAACCTATTATTCCATTAACATCACCCTTCTTTGACTTAATAACTATCCTCTGATTCAGGAGTAATCTATTATCTATACCACCAATCTTTACAAAACTTATAAATCCCTTTTTATTGATATGTTTCACCATCAAACCTATCTCATCCATATGTGCAGCTAACATAATCTTTCTTCTACCCCTGCCCTTTATTGCCGTGATATTTCCAAAACTATCCTCTTCTACCCTTTCACATGATTTTTTCAACTCTTTTTTCATTATGCTTCTTACCTCTGATTCAAAACCCGAAACCCCAGATGCCCTACATAATTTCTCAAGTAAATCCATTTTTACACGGTATAGATAACTTTATTAAGGTGTTTAACCATATTTTATTATACCATATTTTTATTTATATTTTTATAGTATTATATGGATATAATATCTAATACTTCACAATATCTATACCAAATACTATATCATATCCTTTGCCTAGGATGGTGATGATTTGAAAAAATACAGGATAACCTCAATTGTGGGCGATAAGATTGTTGTTTGTGTATCACCTTCCTCAGTTGAACAGATATATGGAAAAGTGGTTTCTATAGGTAAGAAGAGGATCGGTAAGGTGTTTGATATTATAGGAAGAGTTGATAATCCATACATAGTTATTAAATTATTTTCAAATATGAAATCAGATTCTTCCAGATTGATTGGTAAAGAAATTATAATTTAATTGTAAAGATGCATGAAGAGGACATTACTGAAAGGGAGGACTTGGATTATGAAACCTCGGTGAGATGTCCAGCCTGTAACAGTTTAAACATACGCACAGATCAGGTACATGGTGAGATTATATGCATGAGTTGTGGTTTTGTGGTTGAAGATGGGCTTTTTGATTTTGGACCCGAGTGGAGGGGGTTTAATGAAGAACAACGTTCAAAGAGAGCAAGAACTGGCGGTTTTGTTAAATATGCCAAACTCAATAAGGGATTAACTACGGAAATAGACAGATATGATAGAGATATCAGAGGCGGCTCAATACAGCCAGAAAGAAAGGCTCAACTCTATAGGTTAAGAAAATGGCAGCGAAGGAGCAGAATGTCGTCATCAATGCAGAGAAATCTATCTATAGCCCTTCCCGAATTAGATAGAATATGCTCCTATCTGAACATTCCAAACAATCTCAAAGAAGAGTGTGCTATGTGGTACAGAAGGGCAGTTAAAAATGGTCTGGTAAAAGGCAGGTCAATTGAATGTGTTGTTGCAGCGATAATATATCTTATCTCAAGACAGCACAGGTTACCCAAGACCTTAGAAGAGTTGGAGGAGGCTACAGGGGTAAAGAAGAAGGATATAGGCAGAAGCTACAGATTTGTATGCAGAAAGTTGAAGGTAAAAATGCCCGTAGCAACAGCCATAGATTACGTTCCAAGATTTGCATCCGAGTTGGGTTTATCAGGGGCTACAGAGGCAAAGGCTATAGAGATAGTAGAGCTTGCAAAGAAGAAGGGCATTACCTCCGGAAAGGGTCCTACTGGGGTTGCAGCAGCAGCCATATATCTTGCAGGAAAACTCACAAATGACAAACAAACCCAAAAGAGTATAGCAAGTAAATTGAGTGGTGTTACAGAGGTAACTATAAGAAACAGATATGAAGAATTAGCAAAGGCATTGGACATAGACATATAATTTACTGAGATTTTCAGTCAAAATGAATCGTAAGGTTTTGGTTTTGTATGAACTCAGCAGGAGATTTGAGAATGGAGTAGATCATATTTTGTTATCATCCTCCGATGCTGGAAGATTGTTGGGCATATCACAACAGAGTGCATGTAGGTATATAAATGAACTTGAAAGGGATGGATTAATAAAAAAAACGAGGAGTGGTCAAAAGCAGAGAATTGAAATTACCGAAAATGGAATCAATCTTCTGAGGGAAATTTACTTGGATCTAAAAAATTTTTTTGAATATAAATACAAATACAAACAGAAACTATCTATGGAAGGCAGGATTATAACAGGAATTGGTGATGGGGCTTATTATATAAAAGAGTATGCAGAGAAGTTAAAGGAGAGGATAGGAATTAATCCGTTCTATGGGACACTTAATGTTAAAATTGACAGAATGCCATTTAAAATAGAGAAATATTCCATCGGGGTTATAGAGGAATTCAGAGAGAAGAATAGAATTTTTGGTAGGATAAGGTATATACCAGCTACAATATCAGGAGATGGATGGAGTGAGGATTGCTTTATTGTTCTTCCTGAAAGAACACATCACAAAGATGAAGTGGAGATTATCTCAGAAAAAAATCTCAGGAGGGAATTTGGATTGAAGGATGGTGATAAAATAAGAGTAGATATAGTTCTTTAATAATAAATATTATTTTTGATTTTTAATCTTATATAATCATTTAATATTATTCTCATTTCTCAAAAGTATGTTCATCACCTCCGATTCTGTCAAACCTTTTGCATTCTTTATTTTATTTCTCTTCTTCCTGATGCCCGCCTCAAAGAATTTTATATGCTCATGCATAGATGATATCATTCTCTCCACTTCCTTTGATGCTGTGCCACCAAGACTTTTATTTGCCTCTACCACACTCCTTGAATCAATCAATTTTTTTAAATCTTCCTTGGATAGATCTCGTATATACCTCCTTAATAATCTGCATACATAATCAATATCCTTAAATGTTTTTCTATTACTTATCAATTCCTTTATCATATTACTAACTATCTCATGGGACTCTCTAAAACTCATTTTATCCTTCTTTACCAGATAATTTGCAATCTCTGTAGATGCCACAAAACTATTGTCCACAAACTCTTTCATCCTTCTTTTATTGAATTTGGCCCCCGAAATCATATTACCCATGATTTTAAGAGACATACAGGTAGTATCTATAGAATCCCATAACAGAAATCTATCCTCCTGTAAATCCCTGTTATAACCCAATGGGATGCCTTTAACAACAGTAAGAGATTGAATAAGTGCTCCAAATACTCTGCCCGTTTTACCCCTTATGAGTTCTGCAGCATCCGGATTCTTTTTCTGCGGCATAATAGAACTACCAGTAGTATATTCGTCTGGCAATTCAACAAAATCAAACTCAGGACTACTCCACAAAATCAAATCCTCTGCCATTCTTGATAGATTTGACATGAGGATTGAAATTACAGATATACTCTCTATAATAAAATCTCTAGAACTTACTACATCAAGTGCATGTTCATGAATGGAATCAAAACCAAGAAGTTTTGCAGTAAGTCTTCTATCTATATCAAAGGATGTTCCTGCCAATGCAACAGCTCCAAGAGGACATCTATTGATTCTTGAATACAGATCATTTAATCTCTCCAAATCCCTCATTAACATACTTACATACGATGATGCCCAGAATCCAAGCGTTATTGGCTGAGCGTGCTGTAAATGTGTGAATCCTGGCATTATAACATCAATAGATTTCTTTGCAACCCTTAACAAAATTTTCTGTAGATTTATTATAGAATCCATAATATCAAGGATTTTTTCTCTTAAATGCAATTTAACATCTGTAATCACCTGGTCGTTTCTTGAACGGGCAGTATGCAACTTTCCACCATATTCAACACCACAATTCTCTATAATATATCTCTCAATATTCATGTGAACATCCTCCAAATCTGAATCCAATCTGAATCTACCATCTCTTATTTCGTTCTTAATCATTTGCAAACAATTTAGCATTTCTCTTGCATAATTAATATCAATAAGTCCTTTCCTTACAAGCATAATCAGATGCGCTTCATTCCCCCAGATATCCTCATAGACCATGCTCTCATCTATCTCTGTAGAATCACCAAATTCCTTCATATCTTTAGATATGCTCTTTTTGAACCGCCCTCTCAGAAAATTTCTCGAATTCATATCAGGTAAGAGATAATTTAACATAATAATATAAATACTTAAATAATCAATACAATCTCCTCTCAACATAATCAACCAACTCCTCCTCAAACCCCTGGGATTTAACAATATCCCTCAAAACATTCGGGTCTTCACCATCCTTAAGTTGTTTCTCAATCCA
>CAZQER010000044.1:5264-8760 GCA_964592095.1 uncultured archaeon | reverse complement strand
GCCTACAAATGATGAAATTAAGAATATAAAACTACAGATATATGGAAGATGAAGGGAATAACAGAGAATGCCAAAAATCTCTTTGAAGAGGATTTAAAATATTTACAGGAAATGGCTATTAAAACCAGATTTAATAAATTTGGAAATAAGATATTGTTTTATAGAAAACCATTTACTCCAATATCAGTAACAAAAAATTATTGTGAATTAAACTGTAAGCATTGTAATAAACATTATTTGGAGCATATGTATAAGGTTGATAATCCCGATGATTTGATTAAAATATCAAAATTTTTATCTAAATCAAATGTAAATGGTATTATTCTGAGTGGCGGGAGTAAAAGTGATGGTTCTGTGCCTATTTATGAATTTAAGGAGGTTATAAAAAAGATAAAGGATGAAACTGGACTGGTAATAAATGCCCATACAGGTATATTAAATGAAAAACAGGCAATGATTGTTTCAGAATTTCTTGATTCTGCATTAACTGATGTAATTGGTGACAAGGAAACTATAAATGATATTCTGGGTTTGGATTATGATATAGATGATTATTATAAAACATTAAAATATCTGAAACAATTTGGTGTAAGGAATATATCTCCACACATTATTGTGGGTCTCTATTATGGGAAAATCAGGGGTGAATTAAATGCTCTTGATATTCTGAGGGATATAGATGTAAGTACCATTGTGATTGTAGTTCTAATTCCAACAAAGGGAACTGAAATGGAAAATATAAGTCCACCAAGGATTGAGGATGTTGCAAAGATAATATCAACAGCAAGACTTATGTATCCCGAAAAGGATATATCTTTGAGTTGTGTTAGACCAGGAGGAAGGTATCGTATTTATTTGGATAGAGAAGCAATAAAATCTGGGATAACAAAGATAGCACTACCATCAAAGGGTGCGTATGAAGCCTCAAAGGAATTGGGTTTGGATATAATAGAGATAAATGAGTCTAAATGCTGTTCGTGGTGAAAATATGGATTTGATTGCAGAATCAAATGGTGTTGAGATTTATAAAGAAAGGGACTGGAGATTTTCTTTTTTTGCAAGCCCTTATCCTGCACACAGGGAATTTAAGGCCGTGGATATATATCAGGGTAAGGATTTTGGGGATATAGCAATTTCTCCTGTTACTGGAAGGGTGTTTAAAATATTAAGATTTGATTCACCAACACCAACATCAAGGTCACTTCCAGAATATCTGACCTTAATAAAGAGAGGTAATTATTTGGCGCGTATAATGCATATAAAACCCTCTGTCAGAGAAGGTGATAAAATCTATACAGGCGATGAGATTGGTAGATTTATAAATAATGGTTACTTTTTCTTTTGGGTTGATGCAGGTATGCACATTGAGGTTCGGAGTTTGAATAACTATCTTAGAGCAACAGATGGTTATGAATTGGTACCTAAATTTAAGAAGAAATTTTTTAAATTAAAATCAGAAATGATAGGTAAGGTCGTAAATACAAATAAACGCAATATTACAGTTAAATTGAATGATAGTAATATAGTAAAAATTGGAGATAGATATACGATCATGGATGGAATATTATCATTGGACTATGGTGGTGTGTTGGGAAGATTTAAGATTAATGAGAGGGTTTATTTCAACGGAATCAAAATAGGTGAAATAAATAAAATTGGCAGTTATATGAGTATATTTAGGATGGAAAAACTCGGGGTTTTTGCAAATGATATTGAATTTAGGGGTGTATCATTTATGTTTGATGGTGATATAATAAAATTAATTCCGAAGAAATATGGAGAATCATTATTAAAAACGGGGGATTATGTAAAAATAGAAATCAATAGGAAATAAAGATGAGACTGAATGAATTTGAATTTCCAGATGATTTGAAATATATGAAAGGACACATCTGGATTAAGATGGAGGGTGATGAAGCAGTGGTTGGATTGACATCATTTGGAAGTTCACTAACAAAAGAAATTGTGCATATAGATATGCCTGAGAATAATACAGAGTTCAAATCTATGGAACCAATGGCTTCATTTGAGACCATTAAATCCGTTAATGAGATACATGCACCATTTAATTGTAGGGTTATAGAGGTAAATGAAAAACTTTTTGATAATCCGTCATTAATAAATAGCGACCCGTATGGAGATGGGTGGATTCTCAGGCTAAAGATTATAGATAATATCAATATGGGTGATCTTATGGATGTAAATGAGGCTGTAGGATATTATAAAAAAATTTTAATAAAAGAAAAAGAGAGATACAAAGGAATCTATGATTAATTTAAAATAAATGCGTATAAATTGATTATGATGAAAAGTATAGCAAATATAATTTTGATATCTACTATTGTATTGATTCTTTTGGCGGGATGTATTAAAGTGAAGAGAACTGAAACTACCACAATTACAACCACAATAACCACAACAACCATAAAACCTGGAACATGTATAACAGATTCTGATTGTAAATCCTTCTGCATCTCTAATATTACATGTGAGCAATACAAATACTTTCATATTGAAAGTAAATGTGAAAAAGGTAAATGTTTATGTAGATGTGTGGAGGATAAATTACCTCAATTGATACCTCCCGAGGGTAATGAATTTGTATATGAAGGTAAAACCTACATAAGGACAAACAAAATAACGGATTGTAATGGCGATATAAAAAGAATAGGAAATGTGACTATATGGGTGGATATCTATAACGGTTATATATACACGCCCTATGAAATAGATATTGGTAAGGGTATATACAAATGTTACAGATGGTTTCAAGAGCCAGGAGTTATTATAAGGCTTGATAAAAAGGAATACGGACAGGGAAGACCAGTAAAGATTTCAACGATAAACATTGATATTATCAATAAAACCATTACATACCCGATAATAGAGAGGTTTGATAAAAACTGGACAGAAATAAAGAGGGTTTTGTGTCCATGTAACTCCAGATGTAATGAAACTCATTTGTTACCTCTAAATGTTGATGAAACGAAGAAATCTGAATGGAATGGAAGGGAGGAATATTGTAATGGGAGTGAACTCGTATCAAAATCTGCACCCATTGGAAGATATAGAATCAAGGTATATGTGAATGGGAATGGTACTGTCTATTCCAGAGAATTTGACATCAAGCCGAATGTAAAAGCAACAGTAACAACAGATAAGGATGTTTATACATCACAAGAAATAATGAATATAGAAGTCAATATCAGCAGTGGTGGGGATATAGAAAATGTAAGTCTTTATCTTGTAGGTATCAGTTCGGGACAGGCTCGTGGATTAAATGAAAAGAGGCATATAGACATAAAGGAAGGAAAAATGACCATGAGTTTTAACTATCTGATTCCATATTGTAGTGTCAGTAGTTGTAGTATTATAAAACCCGGTGAATACACTGTTAGATTGATATTGGTATACAATGAAGATATCATTGGTAGTGCAAAAAAGAAGGTTAGAATAGAGCCAAAACAGACGGTATAATGGAATTTAAAGTTAAAGT
>CAZQER010000044.1:0-5164 GCA_964592095.1 uncultured archaeon | reverse complement strand
AAGAAGGTTAGAATAGAGCCAAAACAGACGGTATAATGGAATTTAAAGTTAAAGTGTCAGAAAGAGATATTTTTAAGAAATTTATAAGCACTCAGTTAAGAGAAATGAATAGTTCTCTTGCTGTTCAGAAGACCCTAAAAGAACTTTTATCTATGGACGAGCCATTCTCAATAACCAGAAGTGGTGATAGACATTTATTTGATAAGAAACATCTAAAAATGCTTTCAGAAATTATTCCCTACTATGAACACGAGCATATAAGACTCCCCGTTTATCTTTATGTTGACCCCAATATTTCGGACCAATATTATGTAAAGGGTATCTTAGAGTCAAAGATCATCAGGGTATTGGGGGAAATGGGTGAGGGTTATAGGATAAAGGATGAGATACTTTATATACCAAAGGTGATAGGAAGAATGATGAGGATAAGATATCCATCAATAGTTCAGTTCTTCTGGCTACCATAATCACCTTATCATTCTGAGAAGTATATCTGTTCTTGTTATAATTCCTACTGGTTTTTTACCTTTAGTAACAATAAGTCTACCAACATCATATTTACGCATCCTGTTTATACAGGTAATTATCTCATCATCCTCATCTATTGTATATACCTTCTTAATTCCAATGTCCTTTGCCTTTGCTGTTCTTTTTCCTTCTGATATTGCCTTTACTATCTCTGACTCTGTTAGAATACCAACAAGTTTTCCATTCTCAATAATAGGAGCACCATTTATGTGTTTTTCTATCAAAAGTTTTGCACACTCCTGAAGGCTCATAGATGGAGTTAAACTTATCAATTTTTTTGTTGCTATTAAAGAAACCTTTCCCTTTGGAATGCTTGTAATACTATCTGAATCAATCAGTAATTCTCTCTTTGTATCATCTCTACCAACAACCACTCCTCTAACTATAACATGGTTTACTGGTGTTGGTCCTATAGTAATTACATCACCATCATTTATCTTCCTTGTATCTCCAATGACTGTAATAACGGCACTACAACAGTTAGGGTCAGTAATATTGTTAAACATAATTCTTTGAGCATAGATGCCCTCTATCTTCTCATCATCCTTGAATATTCCAACAATTGCCGGGTTTTCTATAGATGTTAGACCCAATGCCTCATATGCCTTTAAGGCTGGAACATACCCTCCTTTTGGTCCTGGCACACCCTCAACATAGTTTAAAGCCCTTAATGTCTGCATCTGATTTCTTATTGTTCCCGATGACCTATTTAATTCCTTTGCTATCTCCTCACCTTTAACTAAATCCTTTTTCTTCTCATATAGTTCAATAAGCACATCCAAAATCTCACGTTGTGTTGGCATTAACATTTTATCGGGACATCAATGAATATTATTTGTATTAATTAATCATGATAAATAAATAAATTATATAAATTTAATTTATTTAAATATTTAAAAGTAAAATAAAAATAAAATACGAAGATTATTATTAATATCATTAATATCTCAACATACAGAGCAGGTTGGAATTTAATTCTTATCCAAAATTCTAAGAATTGGAATCATTTTTTCTCTTTTTGTCCCTCTGGATTTTTCCATATCTCCCTGAAGATAATCTCATCCAAACCAATATATTTGAAGAGTTCTGCACTAAGACTTGCCTTCCTTAATAGCAGATTCTTGTCCTTATAGGCATTTTGCGGTATTTCTATTTCTGCCCTTTTACCAGTTATTTTTATATTAAACCCATCAGATGAATTAAAACTTCTCTCAATAAGGAATTTTATTTTATCTTTTTTTGTCTTTGCTTCATCCTCAAGTTTAACATCAAATACCACAGTTTTACCAGCCAATTCATGATTGAAATCAACCCTTACCCTGCCTCCAGATACCGTCTGTATCTTTGCATATCTCCCATCAAGTTCAACAACCATTCCAGGTACTGGATTTATATTCTTTTTCTTAAATAGCCCGAGTGAAACAAGCCTTATCAAATTTGGATCCCTCTTACCATATGCCTTTTCTGGAGGTATCTCAACTGTTTTTTCCTCCCCAACCCTCATATCATTCAATGCCTCATCAAGACCTTCAATTACATGTCTTTCTCCAACAACCAAAGGTAATGGTGAATAGACCTTTTTATCATTATATATCCCCTCATCCTTTGCAATCCTTTCATCAGTGGTGTCAAATACACTTCCGTCCTTTACCCTTCCGGTATATGAAATCTTTACAATCCTATTATTAATCATAATATTAATTTAAAATTCAATTCATATAAAGATAAAGAAATGGATAAAAGATATCAAATGAAGAAGAAGAGGAGGGAAAGGATTAATAAGATTATTATCGTGATTGTTTCTATTACTATGCTCTTTTCTGGTATATGGTTATTTTCCAGAACAAACCAACAGAATAATAGTAATAATAGTAATTATAATCTTGGATTGAATCTTACAGATATAAATAAATATAATGTAAATGAGATAGGCACCATTATAGTGAATATCACTAAGGTAAATGATAGAATAGTAATTATACCTGAGAGGGGTTGTATAAATCCCTATATTATTGCACAGATTGAGAATATCTCCCTATTGAATGTCATAAACAAATCATATGAAATAGCAAATCCAAAAATATATAAGCAAATAGATACGATCTGTGGCTTGTATATATTTTTGAATTTTGATTTATCTGGAAATGGTAGTGTTAATATATCCAATGATACACTTGACCTGATGAAGGGAATAGTTGGTGAGTTTGGTGTTTATAGGGTTTATACCGGCAGGCCTGTTCAAAATGTATCTTACATTGGTGAGATACCATTTATAGCCAATCTTGGGGCAAGAATCGGAGATTACTATGAGATATCACTACTACAGAAGTCTGTGAATAAAAAGAATATGGGGGTTATAGGGTTAATGAGGAATTCTGTAGCAAAGGGTCCAATAGTTCCAGCAGAGGTAATGAAGATTAATGAAATCTCTATTAATGCTATCGCACCATACAATATTAGCAAAGATTATATAAATAAAAAAATTAATACAACAGGCATTATATCAATACATATGCAAAAACCAAAGATAATTGTGAATAGATTATTGGATAACGAAACATTGGAAAGGATTCGTAATGTGTCTGGTGTAGATTTCATATCTGCTAACAATAGAACATCTATTGTGTTCAACAATTCAGAATATACATTAAAGAAATTAATGAATATACTCCATGAAGAGAATGTGAGTATTGAAGAAGGAAGGGTTATTTTAATTATAACACCAGAATCGGATATCTCAAAAATAAAGGTATTACTTTCAGATATTGGAGTTTATAATATAACACTTAATAAGATTGGGTATGTATCCGTACCAGATGTTGTGGTTATAAAGAATGATGTGATTTTCATAAAAAATAGTGATAATTTAGACTGTATTTTAGGAATGAATACGACAGAGGGGGATAGAATAAATATAAGTCTAAATACAATAGATTATGGAGGTGGGGTTATAGTTACAGGCTCAGAAGAGATATTATAGTTGTTATAGGTATACAAGAGGGGGTATAAATGATATCTGAAAAATCATGTGGTGCAGTGATATACAAAGGGAATAATAAGAATAAAAATGTTAGAAAATATCTTTTATTGAAGTATAATGCGGGACACTGGGGGTTTCCAAAAGGACACATAGAACATGGAGAATCTGAAAAACAGACTGTGTTAAGAGAGTTAAGGGAAGAAACTGGAATTACAAATGCTTTATTCAAGGATGGTTTTAAAGAGGTTGTAGAATATTCCTTTCAGAGAGGAAATGAAACCATTAAAAAGAGGGTTGTATTCTATATCATTCGGGTGAATGACAATTATAATAAAATAATGCTTTCTTCTGAGCACAACAGCTATGAATGGTTAGATTATAATAAAGCAAGGGGTAGATTAACATATGAAAATACAAAGAAGATACTGGATAAGGCAGAGGAATTTCTCAATAATTATAAATAAAATATATTAGTAGTTGGAAATTAGAAATAGTTGAGAATTATTCATCTCTACAATTCAATTTTCCTAAATTCACTATATATAATATTCAGTTTTATTATTCTTTATAGGTCATTATGGCTGAAATACTTAGATTTGAGGAAACATTTTCAAGAAAAAAGGGGCAGAGAGTAGTAGCCGAATTTATTTTAAGGAATGGACTGAGGGTTTCTGATGATGGAAAACTTCTCTTTAAAGATATAGAGATTCCATATACATCCATTGCAAGAGTACTTGATGTTGATAGAAGACTTATCAAAGAAACAATAAATACGGTCCTGAAAAATCCAGAACTTAAGAGGGTGTTTACAAAACTCGATTCTATTGTTCTTTTGAAGAATGTTGCCCCCGAATTGGGTTTTGGTGCAATTGAAATAGTTCCGACAAACGCTTCATCAAAGGGTATTGTTGCAAATGTTACAAAGATTATCTCAGATGCTGGAATAAGTGCAAGACAGATAACAACAGACGACCCAATGTTTGAAAATGCAGAAATGACTATAATAACTGAAAAACCACTTCCAAGGAAACTCATAGATAAAATCCTTAATCTTCCTGGGATAGAGAAGGTTGTTGTATTAAATTAAATAATATGATATACATAGCATATAAAAAGGAGAGATACAGGGAAATTCTCGGGAATATTGTAAAAAAGGGCGATATAGTAATAGAGATTGGTCCACATCTTGGCGAGGCAACAAAGAGATATATAAAGAAAACCATGTTAACGATAACAATAGATAAAAGTGAACAATCTAAGGATTCTTTTAAGGAGCTTCTTGAGATTTATAGAAATTTGAGATTTGTTTATGGGGATGTTCGTTCATTTAAAACCATTGAAATGGTTATGGATATAACGGATAAATGTGATATTTTTGCCGTAGATATGGGTGGTGGGAGATATCCAGATACGGTATTCAAGGTTTGGGCGACATGGAGTGGTGTATTCAAACCAAAAACATCACTCATAAGGAACAGGGGTCTTGCAGAATTTATTCAGAGGGTAAGGATAGAAGATAAGTCACTCCTTATGGAATTTGATGATGATGGTTGGCTCTCAGAATATGGTAGAAGCACACCATACAAACTAAAAAAGCAACTTGATGAGTTTAGATATTGGATTGATATAAAAAGAAATTGAAATAATAAAATAAAA
>CAZQER010000043.1:0-9113 GCA_964592095.1 uncultured archaeon | reverse complement strand
ATTTTGGGCTACTTTTCTAAAGGGCTAACGCCGAGGTTGGGATTTGAACCCAAGCTCCCCAGAGGGGAACGGGCTCTCAAGGCCCGCGCGTTAATCCTGGCTCCGCCACCTCGGCATATAAATTCAAATTATGTCTATATTTTTATGTAATCCTTAATTAGTATCATGGAAGTTTATCCTATTATAGGTAACTACTATGGTTCAAATTGTTATATAATAAAGAGTGATAAGATAGCACTTATAGATGCTGGAGTGAATATAAATAACACTATAAACATTGGAATTGATTTCTTAATAATAACACATTGTCATTATGACCATGTTGCTAAGATACATGAAATAATAAAGAGATTTCATCCAATAATAATGGCTCATAGAATTGATGCCAAATTCTTAGAAAATGCGGATGAAGATTATATTCTATCTAACCTGTTTTCAGCAGATTATTCCAAAATCAATGTTGATGTAAAGTTAAATGATGGTGATGTAATTGATTTGGATAATATCAAACTTGAGGTGATTCATACACCAGGACATACTGATGGGAGCATATGTCTTTATGAAAAAGAGTCTGGCTCATTATTTACAGGGGATACAGTCTTTGCGGACGGAATAGGCAGAACAGACCTACCTGGAGGTAATCCAGAAAAGATGAAGAAATCCCTCCGGAGATTGTATAAATTATATATCAATCATAATATAAAAACAATATATCCAGGACATGGAAATATAGGTGTGGGAAGGGATATTGAGAAAAGCTATCTTATGTTTTTATAAAATGCCGAGAATTGCTGTTCTTGATAAAGGCAGGTGTAAACCAAAGGAATGTAGATTTCTATGTATGAGGATGTGTCCAAAGGTAAGGACTGGTGATGAGGCTATAGCTATTGATGAAAAAACTGGAAAGCCAATAATCAGTGAGATTCTATGCACTGGATGTGGGATATGTGTAAAGAAGTGTCCATTCAATGCCATAACAATAATAAATCTACCAGAGGAATTAGGGGAGCCTGTACATAAATATGGAGTCAATGGTTTTAGGATTTACAATTTACCAATACCCAAGGATGCTGTGGTTGGCATAGTTGGAAGTAATGGGATAGGAAAAACAACTGTACTTAAGATATTGTCTGGTGAATTGAAACCAAATCTTGGTGAGAATGCGGAATGGGATGATATACTTGAACATTTTAAAGGAAATGAGATTTACAACTATTTTAAAAGACTGGCATCGGGAAATCTAAGAGCAATTTACAAACCACAGTATATAGAGTCAATTCCAGGATATATAAAAGGGAGGGTAGGGAAAATTTTGAGGAAGAGAGATGAAACTGGTAGATTTGATATCGTTATTGAGATGTTGGATATGAAGAACTCTATTGATAAGAATATTAAGGAATTGAGTGGAGGAGAACTTCAGAAGCTTGCAATTGCAACATGTCTTATCAGGGATGCGGATATTTATCTATTGGATGAACCATCATCATATTTAGATGTAAAGGAGAGGCTCAATGTTGCAAAGGCAGTTAGAGAATTGATAAAGAAATATGTTTTTGTTATTGAGCATGACCTTGTTGTGTTGGATTATCTGTCTGATTATATCCATATAATCTTTGGAAAACCAAATGCGTATGGAATTGTATCAAATATTAAAGGAGTGAGGGTTGGAATAAATGAATATCTATCGGGCTTTTTGAGGTCAGAGAATATAAGATTTAGGGAAGAAATAAAATTTTCTGTACTTACGCCACGGGATGTATCTGAGAGGGTTGAGTTAATTGAATATCCTGAACTTGAAAAAAGATATCCTGCCTTTTATTTGAATGTGAAGGGGGGAAAACTATATAAGCCAGAGATTCTTGGAATTCTTGGACCAAATGCAACGGGAAAAACAACATTTGTTAAAATGCTGTCAAATGTCATAAAACCTGATAATACAGAATTAAAATTTGATTTGAATGTTTCATATAAACCACAATATATAAAACCGAGAAAGGCGCTTGTAAAATCTCTTAAATTAAAACCATATTTTATTGAGAAATTGAATATCAAACATCTTATGGAAATGAGGATAGATGAGCTTTCTGGAGGTGAATTGCAGAGGGTTGCAATTGCAGATTGTCTTTCAAGGGACGCTGACCTCTATCTTCTTGATGAACCCTCTGCATATTTAGATGTTGAGGAGAGGTTAGGATTTGCAAGATATCTTAAGAAGTTTGCAGAGGATAATAAATCATCGGTTATGGTTGTTGACCATGATATTCTACTGATAGATTATCTTTCAGATAAGCTTATGGTATTTTCTGGTGAATCAGGTAAATATGGAAAAGCCTCTGAATCTATGACACTAAGGGATGGAATGAACAAATTTCTGAAAGAGATGAATATAACATTTAGAAGAGACCCAGACTCTGGAAGACCAAGAGCAAATAAACCAGATTCAGTAAAGGACAGGGAACAGAAGGCAAGGGGGGAATATTATTACTCCTCCTGATACTAACAATTCAACAATTTAACCATGCTCCAAGGAATTCATCTGCATGCTTCTTTTCTATAATCAACGGTGGAAGCACTCTGACGGTATTTCTAGAATAAATTGTAAGTACTCCCTTATCAATAAGTTCAAGAACCTTTTCCTTTCCATTATCTACATCTATTCCAATCATCAATCCCTTACCCCTCACATTAGCGCCCATATCATCCAAATTTTCTTTTAAATATTTACCCATTCTCTTTGAATTCTCAACAAGATTCTCATTTATTATGACCTCTATTACACTCTTTGAAACCTCACATGCCAGGGGATTTCCTATGAATGTTCCCCCATGCTCTCCGGGGTTAAAATCTATTCCATTTGATAGCATTGCCCCTATCGGAAATCCACTTCCCATTCCCTTCGCAAGGCAGAGTATATCTGGTTTTATCTTTGATTTCTGGAATACAAACATCTCTCCCGTTCTTCCAAAACCAGTTTGTATTTCATCAAGAATAAGTAAAATACCCCTTTTTTCAGTAATTTCTCTTATATTACATAAATAATCTGGGTCCGGGATTATAACACCTGCCTCTCCTTGTATTGGTTCTACTATTACTGCACCCGTCTTATCAGTAATACTTTTTTTCAATGAATCTATATCATTGTATTTTACAAATTTCATTTTAGGTAGTAAAGGCTCAAAGGGTTTTCTGTATTTTTTACCCCATGTTAGACTTAATGCACCTAATGTCCTTCCATGAAATGAATTCTCCATTGCAATTATCTCCTTTTTATCACTAAATTTCCTTGCAAGTTTTATTGCAGATTCTACAGCCTCGGTCCCAGAGTTTGTAATAAATGCCCTTTCCATTCCCGTAATCCTTACAAGAATCTCTGCAAGTTCTAACTGTGGTAGTGTATAAAGCCAATTAGAGACATGCATCAATTTTTTGGATTGTCTTTCAATCGTTTTAATTATCTTGGGGTGTGAATGACCCAAGGAGTTTACAGCTATGCCTGCAAACATGTCCAAATATCTCTTACCATCAAAATCATAGAGATACATACCTATACCCTTCTCTATAGCAACTGGGAGCCTAGAAAATGCTCTTGAGTAAAATCTTTCCTCTATTTCCTTTATCTCATTAAACTTCATCATCCCCTTCTATTTTTATCCCCTTTGTTAATATTAAAGAATAAATACCAACCAATGGTAAGAAAATGAGTTTTTTCCAGATATCTATAATTGCCAATAATATTAAGATTATAATTATTGGGAGGGTTGTCTTTACGATATCATACATCACAATGCCTTTTCCTTCTATATCAATTTCTTCTCTTAATAGATTTTCTATCTGCTCTCTTACCTTTTCTTTGGTTAACATCTCTTTCTTCAATTTATCTTCATATTCTTCAATTAATTGTTTCTGATAGGATTCATCCTCAAATCTTTTGGATATCTGATACAGCATTCTTTTAATCTCATTATCTATTTCATCATTCCAGTTTTGCCTTTCTTTATCAAGCATATTCCCTATATAATCCCTAATCTCATTCTTAATTTCATTTGGGATATTTAGTTTGTCTATTGATTGCAATTCCTTCTCTTTAATTTCATCGATCTTTTTAATGCCCTTGATCTTAATGAAGTTTCCTATACTTGTGGTAAGATTAGATATCATCTCCTTTTGTATATTACTCTGTGCTTTTACACTCCCCTCAACCTGAGATTTCAGTTGTTTTTCACCAATCTTTATTGAGAGTATAGAGAGTGAATCAATACCATTATCTATAAATTTTTCAATCCTTGCCTCGTTGCTCTGTAAACTGATAAATATTGCAACAATGATGCCTATCTTTATCATCAGAAATGCCTTTGATGAGGAGGTTGTTGTTGCTCTATAAATTTTCATGAATTTCAATTCCCTATATCTTGTATGAGACCAATAGCTACATATTATAGAACCAATAATAAATGAAATAGAAAATAGCATGTATGTTAGGTTAATATTGAATATCAATAAACCAAACAATATTGAGAGTACAGACGCCATTAACGGTATAATAAAGTTAAAGTGTTCCCTTTTGATCCCATATACTGCAATGATAGAGAATGGGAGTGGGAATAAGAGGAAGAAGGGTATCAGAGAATTTATAATTGATAATATATTATCAATGATGCTCATTGAGAATAATATATTAAACATATACGATATATCCACAGATAAACAACCAAAGGTGTAAAATGAGGCAACAGAAGAGATTGTAAATGCAACAATGACAATAATGTCAAATATCGCTGATCCCTTATTTTTCCCACCTTTTTCATTTACCATATTCCATCACCCTAAATACATCATTGAGTTCTACATCTGTTTCAACACAACCCGTTTTTAATAATGTAATTCCTTGTACGGGTATTCCCTTATTAGATACTTCTAACATACCAATATTAACCTCATATGGGCAACCTATTCCAAGTACTGCCTTTGGTTTTATCTCATTGATAATCCTTCTAACAAAACCACCCCCGGGTGCAATATAACATCCCTTATATTTTAATTCCTCTGCTTTTTTTGCAATATCACAGATTTTACATTTACCGCATTTAAGACATTGCGCTCCTTTAATGGAATTGAAAGAGGTTTTACACTCCAAACTTCTAAGACATTGTGGTAAAATTATTATTCTATCCTCAAATGGAACTGCTGAGAAGCTATTTTTAAGCAACATATTTCTAATATCAATGCTTACAATATCTATCATGTTATCATTACCTCCAAGCATTGATATTATCTTTTTTGATGGTATATAGAGTAAATCAAGCATAAATAGCAGTATTTTAAGTGTTATGGAACTGAAAATGGATGATATCTTTTCTATAAGCACCTTGTTCCTGAAAATAAAATATACTAAAATCAATGATAGAACTGTTAATACAAGAATAATTGAGACTATAATAACCACTATTATTCCGATATACGACAAAATCTCTTTTGAAAATAAATCCATTTTAAGAAACCTTTTTCAACCTTTTCAAAACCTCACCTATCTTTTCCTTTGAAATAGAACCGTAACTCATTCTTACGCAACCCCTGCCAGATGAACCAAATGGGCTTCCAGGTATGATCCCTATACCGTTTCTAAGTAGATTATCGGCAATTTCTATATCATTCCCGTCACTTAATTTGGGAAAAACATAAAATGCACCATTGGGTTTATAATTTTTATAATTGATTAATCCAATATTCTTTAATCCATCAACAAGTAAATCCCTCCTGATTTTAAGCTCATTAACCATCCTCTTTACATCATCTTTTACATCATTACTGAATGCCTCCAATGCTCCATATTGAATAAATGATACCGCACATGAAACACTTTGAGATTGTATAATATTCATTTTGTCAATTATTTTTTTTATGGGAGATGCACCATAACCCAATCTCCATCCAGTCATTGAAAACTCCTTTGAGAATCCATTTACAGTTATTGTTTTATCATAGATACTTCCAGGAGAAAAATGCTCGCCTTCGTAGATAATCTTCTCATAGATTTCATCTGAGAGAATCCATGAATCCCTTCTCTCTGCTATATCAACAATTTTTTTGATTATTCTCTTTGGATAAACAACACCAGTTGGATTATTTGGCGAATTTATAAGGATAAGCTTCGGATTGCTATTTTCAAGTTCTGATAGGAAATTATCATCGGGAATAAACCCGTTCTCTGGTTTTGTTTTTAACCATACCACTTTTCCTTGTGCTATATTTATGATTGATTCATAACTCACCCATGAAGGGTCTGGTATTGCAACCTCATCACCTTTATTTATTAAAGCCATTACAGCCTCAAATATTATCTGTTTTGCACCAGTACTGACCAAAATATTATCAATATCCAAACCTTCTATTCCATTCTCTCTGTATAGCTTTTCCGCTATTTTTTTTCTTAACTCGGGTATGCCTCTTGTTTGCGTATATATCGTTTTGCCCTCATCAATAGCATTCTTTGTAGCATCAACAATCCTCTTCGGTGTATTGAAATTTGTCACCCCATGTGTTAGATTTATTACCCCCTCACCCTTTGCCAATGCAGAATATCTAAATGTTACAGATTCATTTACCCTTTTCAATCTTGATGCAAATTTCATAAATTCACCTGAATTTTTATATTACCAGTAAAATTATTATATTCTGATAATTAAGAATAATTAAGATCAGGATGAGTGATATCAAAGATGAGATTATTGGATGGATAAGGGATTTAGTAGAGGTTGTTGTTATCATTGGTCTAATAATTATTTTTTCGCGTCTATTTCTTGGAGCACATATCTTACTACCATTGGTTGTAGTAACATCCTGTAGTATGTATCATCAAGGCAGTTTATGGAATGGTGCTGGGTGTCATCCATATTCAAGTGTAAATTGGGATTCATGGCTTATAAGCCACAATATCTCTAAGGAGAAGATATCTGGATTTCCATTTCAAAATGGTTTCTCAATGGGAGATATGGTATTGACAATAACGCCTGATGGTAAGGGTGTCATCCTACCGATATTCCCAGAAACAAGACTTGGTGATGTTGTAATATACAACAGAGACAGATTACACAAAGGAAATGAACCAATAATCCATAGGGTTGTTGGTATAGTAAGAATAAGGAACTGGGGGATAAATAACTCTGAAGGGACACTTGATTGTTTAACCTATGATGATTTCAATAGGATTTATATTCCATATATAAAGAAATGCATTACTGGGGAATATTGTCCGTATAGGGATTTTCCCAAATCTGGAGATTTTAATTTCTATATAACAAAGGGGGATAATAATATGTATAGTGATCAGTGCGGGGCAAACAGGGGAATTGCACTTCCAGTAACGGATAGACAGTTGATTGCAAGAGGATTTATAAGAATTCCATACATCGGATGGTTGAAGATAGCGTTGAATAAAATTATACCAATCTGATCGATTTGATTAAAATTTTGTCTTAATTGTCTTATTATATTAAATTGTCTTATTATAATCTTATTATATTAAAATTATATTAATATATAAACATATTACCATCATACCATCATAACACATCAACCTCATGTTGACATAACTTCCTATTAAATGAATCAACAAAAAACCATAACAGGGCTAATTGCATTGTTTGTCCTGCTTATTCTTAGCTCTTTATCTCTTGCTGTCTCACCACAGATAAGAATATTAAACATACAATCCCATCCCAAGATCAATGGAAACTGGACCATTCACTTTGAAACAACGGGTAATGGAAATCTGACAATTAAAGCAATAAATGGGATAACATGGACCAATAAACCCCATGGATGCTATGACAATGAGACACAAATTCTAACAGAAAATGGATGGAAATGCTTCTATGAATTAAAAGGAAATGAGGTAATTCTTACTCTAAACCAAAAAACAAAACAAAAAGAATGGCAGAAAGCTAAAAAGCTATTTGAATATGATTATAAAGGAGAGATATATGAAATTACCTTAGAGAATAAAGATAAATTAATAGTTTCTCCAGAGCATGGGGTTTATTCTTTACTTTCAAACACAATTACACCTTCTTTAGATAACAGGAAGGTTCTACCTTTAAATTCTCCTTTAAATCTGGAGAAGAATCTGAGCAAGATTTCTACCATCTCTTCTATTGTAAGAACGGGAATTACAATTATACCTTCAGAAGATTTATACAAATATTCATGCAAAAAATCATTATCATGTGTAAACAGAATCCTCTTTTCTTTGGCGAATGTTTTAATCAATTCAGAATTCTTTAATCCTTTCTCAGAGTATTTGATATCAAATTCCCTTTCCCTCAACTCTGTAACAAGATCTCTTTCAATATTTTCATCAGCCAGTAATCTAAATCCGGACAAACTCTTCACCCCTGAATTTAGAAGTAGCAAATCTCAAAGCTTCTCTAATGTGCTCTTTGGTGAGGGAGGGAAATTGCTTAAGAATTTCCCCTTCATTATAGCCGAGCCTGAGCATTTCCAGGACTTGCCAAACCATAATCCTAGTTCCCTTGAAAACTGGCTTTCCGTGACAAATCTCAGGGTCCATAACTATGTACTTTCCAATCTCAACCTTCATAATAACAAATTAGAAACCAATTATTTAAATAACTTTTCTCTACTTCCAATAACCAAGGCATACAACAAAATAAGCTCAAACAAATCTCTTTACTTTCTAAGCCGAAATAACAAACTAATCAAAATCAAATCAATAAAGAAAATCCCTTACTCTGGAAAAGTCTATGATGTTGATGTTCCCAATGATATCATTTTAGTGAAAAGGAATTCCAATGCAATATGGTCAGGTAATTATAACTACGATTTACAATTCCTTGAAATAAGGTGTGGAAATAAATCTATTGGTTATGAATGGATAAACAATTCCGTTTTCATTCCAGATTACTCATGCAATGAAACAGGATATGAGATAAGTAAGGTATTGACTGCAGGAAAACACATACTGGAATTTAAATTTGGTAATCAATCTGTCTATGCATATAACCTTGCATCAGTAAACGGCTCAACAGCAAACCTCACAATCTGGGACTCAACAGACTCAGAGACAGGATTTATAGATAAACAAATAAACTTTTATG